>JAPLOJ010000227.1 GCA_026400795.1 Alphaproteobacteria bacterium | reverse complement strand
CAGGTGCTCTCCAGCTTTGAAGACAAGCCAGGCTCGCTCGTGGTTGATGAGGATGAAATCGTGGAACAGCCCGTCGTTTCCGGCATCGCCTATTCGCGCGATGACGCCAAGATAACGCTCCGCCGTGTGCCGGATAGGCCCGGTGTGGCCGCCGCCGTTTTTGGCGCGCTCGCCAAGGCCAATGTGAATGTGGACATGATCGTGCAGAACATC
Source organism: Alphaproteobacteria bacterium (assembly GCA_026400795.1). Lineage (GTDB taxonomy): Bacteria > Pseudomonadota > Alphaproteobacteria > Acetobacterales > Acetobacteraceae > Neoroseomonas. Next base: position 22,000 of record JAPLOJ010000227.1, on the reverse strand, counting down.
GGCGCCGATGGCAGCACGGATATGACGTTCACCATCGGCAAGGTTGATCTGGCGCGCGCACAGGATGTGCTGGAAAAAGCGCGCGGAGAGCTTGGCTATGAAGCGCTGCTCGCTGACCCAGATGTGACAAAAATCAGCGTGGTCGGCATTGGTATGCGGAGCCACGCCGGGGTCGCCACCACCATGTTCAAGGCGCTGTCGGAAAAGGGCATCAATATCCAGGTGATCTCCACCAGCGAAATCAAGGTGAGCGTGCTGGTTGGCGGCGATTACACGGAACTTGCCGTGCGCGCCCTGCACACGGCCTATGGGTTGGATGCACCGGCATGATCGATGACAAGACCAAGGCGCTGGCGCAGCTTGACCGGCTGATGGCGCGTGGCGCAGCGTTTTTTGGCACGCACTACGCCATCATGGGTGGCGCCATGTCCTGGGTCAGTGAACGGCATTTGGTCTCGGCACTTTCCAATGCGGGCGCCTTTGGCGTGATTGCCTGCGGGGCGATGGAACCTCCACGCCTCGCGGAAGAAATCGCGGGTACGCAGGCGCTGACAAGCAAGCCCTTCGGCGTCAATCTGATCACCATGCATCCAAGGCTGGATCAGCTGGTGGATACCTGCCTGGCGGCCCGCGTTTCGCATATAGTTTTTGCTGGCGGCATTCCGCCTGGCACCGCGATCAAGAAGGCCAAGGATGGCGGGGCGAAGGTGGTGTGCTTTGCGCCGGCACTTGCGCTCGCCAAGCGGCTGATCCGCGCCGGGGCCGATGCGTTGGTGATTGAAGGCAGTGAAGCTGGCGGGCATATCGGCCCGGTTTCGCTGACGGTTCTGGCGCAGGAAATCCTGCCCCATATCCGCGATGTGCCGGTATTTGTCGCCGGCGGGATTGGGCGTGGTGAGGCAATCCTTTCCTATCTTGAAATGGGGGCTGCGGGCGTGCAGCTTGGCACGCGCTTTGTGTGCGCTCGGGAATCCATCGCACACGCCAATTTCAAGCAGGCCTTCATCCGCGGCAATGCGCGCGATGCCATCCCGACCATCCAATTGGATGAGAGTTTCCCGGTCATCCCGGTGCGTGCACTGCAGAATGAAGGCACCAAGCGCTTCCTGGAACATCAGGCCGAGACTATTCGCCGCTTCAAATCCGGTGAACTGACCAAGGAAGCCGCGCAGCTTGACATCGAGCATTTCTGGGCCGGGGCGCTCAGGCGCGCGGTGATGGATGGCGATGTCGAAAATGGCTCGCTGATGGCCGGGCAATCGGTTGGCATGGTCACACAGGAACAAACTGCCGCGGAAATCATCGCTGAATTGCGCGATCAGGCGGCACAGGCGATCCTGGCGCGGTCTGCCGCTGCTGCCGCCTGACCCGCTGGAACCTCCATGAAACGCTCTGCCCGAACCGATAACTCGCCCCTGGAAGCCGCCCGCGTTGGTGAAGAACTGCGCGAGGCGCGGAATGCCCTTGGCGTGAGCCTTGAGGATGCGGCGACCCAGCTTCGCATCAATAAGCGCTATTTGCAGGCGCTTGAGGAAGGGCGGGTCAAGGACCTACCCGGTGCGGCCTATGCCGTTGGTTTCGTCAGGTCCTACGCGACCGCGCTTGGGCTTGATCCGGATGAGGCGGTGCGTCGCTTCCGGGACGTATCCGGCACGGCGGTGACGAAATCAGGTGAGCTGGTCTTCCCCGAACCGGTGCCCCGGCGCGGCATCCCGACAGGCGTGTTGGCGGCGCTTGGCCTGGCCCTCGCCATGGGCGGCTATATCGCCTGGTATCAATGGAGCGGGCGTGGTGAGCGGGTGGTGGATGCCGTCCCCCCGCTGCCGCCCCGGCTGGAACGCGCGGCTGATGCGACAGCACCTCGGGAAACGCCTACCGCCCCGGTTGCGGAACCGCCCGCGCAGGCGCCGGCACCAGTCGCAGCGCCTCCGCCACCGCGCATAGACCCGGACAAGCCGCGCGTGGTGATCCGCGCCAAGGGCGAAAGCTGGGTGCAAATCAGGGATAATCCGGGCAATCGCGTGCTGACGGATCGTGTGCTGCGCGCCGGTGAGACCATTGAAATCCCCAATCGCGCGGGGATTGTGTTGACCACAGGCAAGGCCGAAAACCTGGATATCCTGCTGGATGGGCAGGATGTGGACCCCTTCGGCGGGCCCGGTGTGCGGCGCAATATCGCGCTGGAGCCTGACCGCCTGCGGGCGCCGCCGGCCCAGACGACTACCCCAGCCCCGGCGCCGCGCCCGGCCCCTGCCACGCCCACGCCGCCAACGCCGCCGCGGCCCTGACGCTTTTCAAGGCTTTCGGCGCGGCGAAAGCCACGGCATAATCGCGGGACAAAACCAAGCTTGGGGTCCGCCGCATGTCCTATCGTCCCTATCAGAAGATCGAGCGCCGCAAATCGCGGCTGATCCATGTCGGGCGCGTGCCGGTGGGAGGCGATTCGCCGATCTCCGTCCAGACCATGACCAATACGCCAACCGAAGACGCGGCGGCGACGATTGCGCAAATCCGCCGGAGCGAATTGGCGGGGGTGGATATTGTGCGGGTTTCTTGCCCGACCGAGGAAGCGACCGCGGCTTTGGCTGAAATTGTGCGCGAAGTGAATGTGCCGATTGTGGCTGATATCCATTTCCACTACCGCCGCGCCATTGAAGCGGCGCAGGCGGGGGCAGCGTGCCTGCGCATCAATCCCGGCAATATCGGGTCCAAGGAACGCGTGAAGGAAGTGATCAAGGCCGCGCGCGATCATGGCTGTTCCATCCGCATCGGCGTCAATGCCGGCAGCCTTGAGAAGCACTTGCTGGAAAAATACGGCGAACCCAACCCGGAAGCGCTGGTGGAAAGCGCGCTATGGCATGCCGACCATCTGCTGCAGGAAGATTTCCACGAATTCAAGATCAGCGTGAAGGCATCTGATGTGTTCCTCGCCGTTGCTGCCTATCAGCAATTGGCGGAAGCCTGCGATCACCCCTTGCATATCGGCATTACGGAAGCGGGCGGCAAACGCACCGGCACGGTGAAATCCGCGATCGGCCTTGGGTCTCTGCTTTGGGCGGGCATTGGCGATACTTTGCGCGTTTCCCTTTCTGCCGAGCCGGAGGAAGAGGTTTCGGTTGGTTGGGAATTGCTGAAATCACTGCATCTGCGCCATCGCGGGGTGAAGGTGATTTCCTGCCCAAGCTGCGCGCGCCAGGGGTTTGATGTGATCCGCACCGTGGAAAAGCTGGAAGATCGCCTTTCGCATATTGTGGAGCCGATCAGCCTTTCCATCATCGGCTGCGTGGTGAATGGCCCTGGTGAGGCGCTGATGACCGATATCGGCCTGACCGGCGGCGGTGCGGGGACTCATATGGTCTATAGCGCCGGCAAGACCGACCATACGATCCGGTCTGAGGAAATGGTGGATCACATTGTGGGCCTGGTGGAAGCCAAGGCGGCGGCCCTGCGGATGGCGAAGGCGGCGGAGTAAGGCCGCCATGCACGCGGACATCCTGCGGCATCGGGATGAACTTGCCGATTTGTGTCGCCGGCATGGCGTGGCGCGGCTTGATGTATTTGGCTCGGCGGCGCGCGGCGTAGATTTTGACCCTGCGCGCAGCGATGTGGATTTGCTGGTGGAATTTGCGCCGACCACGCCGCGAAGCTTCGCCAGCCTTCTGGCCTTTGAGGAAGATGCCGCCCAGGCGCTGGCGCGACCTGTTGAGGTGGTGGAGCGCCGTGCCATTGAAGAAAGCACAAATTATATCCGCCGTCGGCGTATTCTGGCGGAAGCGGAAGCTCTGTTCGGCACATGAGCTTACCGCCGGCAGAACGGGATGCTGCACTGCTGCTGGACATGCTGACTTGGGCCGGACAGGCGGCGGATTTCGTGCGGGATCTGGACGAGGCCAGCTTCCGTGCCAGCAAGCTGCATCAGGCGGCCGTTACGCGCTGTATCGCGGTGGTGGGGGAGGCTGCTGGGCGCCTTTCGCGTCCGTTGCGAGAGGCCCATCCGGATATTCCTTGGGCGCTCATGATCGGTATGCGCAACAAGTTGATCCATGATTATGGTGATGTTGCGATTGATATCCTCTGGCAGGTCGCGCGCGAGGAATTGCCGCGCCTTGCGCTTTGGCTGCGTCCGCTGGTTCCACCGGACAACGCCCTTTAGTTCATCCAACTTGCCGTTCAGCTTCAGACAGGATACCGACCCGGCATGTCCAGCCAATTGCAGCCCGCCCGTGGCACCCGTGACCTGATCGGTGAGGAATTCCGACGCCACCACGCGGTGGCCGAAGCCGCGCGGCGTATCTCTGCGCTTTATGGCTTTGAGGAATGGGCGACCCCCATTTTTGAAGATACGCGCGTTTTCGCCCGCGGGCTTGGCGATACCTCGGATGTTGTCTCCAAGGAAATGTACAGCTTCACCGATCGCGGTGGCGAAAGCCTGACTTTGCGCCCGGAAATGACCGCCGGCGTGTGCCGCGCGCTGGTTTCCAACGGCCTCACGCAATCCAATCTCCCGCGTAAGGTTTTCTATGCCGGGCCGATGTTTCGCTATGAACGCCCGCAAAAGGGCCGCTATCGGCAATTTCACCAAATCGGGATTGAGGTTCTGGGCGCCGCTGAACCGCTCGCGGATGCTGAGGTGATCGCCTGCGGCTGGCATATCCAGCAGGAACTCGGCATCGCCGAAGGCACGCTGTTGGAAATCAATACGCTGGGCGATGCGCCATCGCGCGATGCCTATCGCGCGGCGCTTATCGCCTATTTCACCGCTCATCGTGACGCTTTGAGCCATGACAGCCGCTTGCGGTTGGAAAAGAACCCGCTGCGTATTCTGGATTCCAAGGATGAAACGGACCGCGCCATTGTCGCCGGCGCGCCGTTGATCGGGGATCACCTGACCGCAGAAGCCGCAGCCTTCTACGGCGCCGTCAAGCAGCATCTGACGCGCTTTGGCGTGCCCTTCCGCGAAAACCCGCGCATTGTGCGGGGCCTCGATTACTACAGCCACACGGCCTTTGAATTCGTAACCGACAGGCTCGGCGCGCAAGGCACGGTCATGGCGGGCGGGCGCTACAACGGGCTCGTTGAGGAAATGGGTGGCCCACCCACCCCTTCGGTCGGCTGGGCGGCAGGCATTGAACGGCTTGCCATGTTGCTGGCTGAAAGCCCGGCGGCGCCGCGCCCGGTTGCCGTTATCCCGGTGGGTGATGAGGCCGAAGGCCCTGCGCTTGATCTTTTGCAGGCTTTGCGCGCGGCGGGTGTGGTGGCGGAAATCGCCTATCGCGGCAATCTCAAGCGCCGGATGGAACGCGCCAATCGCATCAATGCCCGCGCCGCTGTGATTTTGGGCGAAACTGAAATCGCCGCTGGTGTCGCGCAATTGCGTGATCTTGATGCCGGCACGCAGGAAAGCGTCGCACTCGCGGATATTCCGGCCCGTTTGCAATGAGCCTACCCGCCAGACTTGATCGGCTGCTGTCCCGTGCGGAGGAGCTGCGCCATATGCTCTCCACCGCGCCGGGTGCGGATATTGGCGCGCTGTCGAAGGAATTGGCGGAACTTGAACCGCTCGTTGAAAAATACGCTGACTACCGCGCATCTGAACGCGCGCGGGATGAAGCCCAGGCCATGCTGGCTGATCCCGAAATGCGCGAATTGGCGGAAGCTGTATGGCTGACCCAAAAGGAACGCGTCCCCGCGCTTGAACATGAAATCCGCATCATGCTGTTGCCGCGCGATGCGGCGGATGAACGCAGCGGCATTCTGGAAATCCGCCCGGCCGCTGGCGGGGATGAGGCCGGGCTTTTCGCGGCGGAATTGTTCCGCGGCTATCAGCGCTATGCCGAAGGGCGCGGTTGGCGTTTTGAAGTGTTGGAATATGACGAAAACGAATTGGGCGGCATCAAGGGTGCCACGGCTGAGGTCGCTGGGCGCGGGGTTTTTGCCCGGCTGAAATAGGAAAGCGGTGTGCATCGCGTCCAGCGCGTGCCGGCAACCGAAACCCAGGGGCGCATCCATACTTCCACCGTCACGGTTGCCGTATTGCCGGAAGCCGAGGAAGTGGATGTGCAGATCGAAGACAAGGATCTGCGCATTGATACCTATCGCGCCTCGGGCGCGGGCGGGCAGCATGTGAACAAGACCGATAGCGCGGTGCGCATCACCCATATGCCAAGCGGTATTGTGGTGGCGATGCAGGAAGAAAAAAGCCAGCACAAGAACCGCGCCAAGGCGATGAAGATATTGCGTGCCCGGATTTATGAACAGCAGCGCAACGCGGCCGATCAGGTGCGTGCGGCGGACCGGCGCAGCCAGGTTGGCACAGGGGATCGGTCCGAACGCATTCGCACCTATAATTTCCCGCAAGGCCGCGTCACGGATCACCGGATTGGGCTCACGCTGCATAAGATTGACCGCGTGATGCTGGGCGAATTCGACGATATTTTCGATGCACTGATCGCGGAAGACCAGGCGGCGCGGCTGGCGGCAGAAGCCGCGTGATTGAACCGCGCTGCGCCGATCCGGCTGGCACGATTGGCTTTTTCCTCTGTCAGGCTGGGCAAAGGCTGCGCGGTGCCGCGATTGAAGCCCCACGCCTGGAAGCGCGCCGCTTACTCGCGCATGTATTGAACACATCCGAGGAAGCGCTACTCCGCGACCCCCGCGCGCCCGTGCCGCTGGAACAAGCCGCGCATTTTGCCGCACTGCTCGCGCGCCGTGTCGCGCATGAGCCCTTCGCCTATTTGACCGGGCGTGTGGGGTTCTGGACGCTTGATGTGGAAGTCTCCCCCGCCACGCTCATTCCGCGCGCGGATTCGGAAAGCCTGGTGGAAGCCGCGCTGGAAGCCTGGACAGATAAAAGGGCGGCGCTGCGCGTGCTTGATCTCGGCACCGGGACCGGGGCCTTGCTGCTCGCGGTGCTGAGTGAATTGCCCGCCGCAAGCGGGGTTGGCGTTGACCTCAAGCCCGAAGCGGCGGCACTTGCCGCGCGCAATGCTGCGCGCCTTGGCTTGTCCGGGCGGGCGCGCTTCCTGGCTGGCGATTGTCGAAAGCGCGGCCATCGCGGGCTTGATGCCCGAAGTGGCGCGCCATGAACCGGCCTCGGCTTTGGATGGCGGGGCGGATGGGCTTTCGGCCTATCGGCGCATCATCGCCGATCTGCCGCAGCTTCTGGCCCCGCATGGCGTTGCGGTGCTGGAATTGGGCCAGGGCCAGCAGGCGGCGGTGGAGGCACTGGCCAAAGCAGCCGGCCTTACGCCCGAAGCCTGCCGGGCCGATCTGGGCGGCGTACCGCGCGCCCTGGTGCTGCGCGCCGCGTGATTTTGCCCTTGGCGCGGCGGGGCATAGGGGCTAGAAGGGTTCTGCGGTGAGGGTAGGAAGTTCGATTCCCCTCCTTGATCCCGAAAGTCGGTTGTTTGTTCCGGTCTTTTCGGCGCCGTTTGGATGCAACAGATTCGGAATTCAGGACGTAATCCAGGGCCTTGGCCCGCTGCGCCCCGAAAGTGCCGAAGGCGGAATAGCGAAACAAGATACAGATGAATATAAAGCGCATGCGCGGCCGGGGCGGTCACCGTCATGGTGGGGGCGGCCAGTTTCGCCAAAGTAGCGGGGGTGGCGGCGGTTCAAACGGCGGCCAGCCGCTCAACCGCAACCATGTTTTTGACTCGAACGGGCCGGATTTGCGGCTGCGCGGCACGGCGCAACAGCTTTTCGAAAAATACCTCCAGCTTGGGCGCGACGCGACCAGCGGCGGGGATCGCGTGATGGCGGAAGGCTATTTCCAGCATGCGGAGCATTACTTCCGCATCCTGAACGCCATGAACCAGGCCGCGGTGCAGCATCAGCAATATCAGCAGCGCCGCTATCAGCCGCAGGATGGCCAGGATGGGCCGGATGGCAGTGAAGGTCCTGAAGGTGGCGACCAGCCCGAATATCGCGGTGAAGCGCAAACCATCACGCCTGATTTGAATGAAAGCGGGGCCGAAGTGGTTGCACCCGCCAAGCCTGCGCCGGCGCCTGAAGCGGCCTGATTTCAGACTGAAAAAACGCCCGGCGCGCGGCGATGCGCCGCGATAGGGTCCGGGCAAGGGGAGTAAACCATGCCCGTGAACCCAGCCGATAGCCCGGTGTTCGGCGCGCTTTATGGCACGGATGCCATGCGCGCTGCCTTTGGCGAAGACGCCTATCTGCAAAAGATGCTGGATGTGGAAGCGGCTTTGGCGCGCGCGCAGGCTGTTCTTGGCATCATCCCGGCCGAGGCCGCCGCCACCATCACCCGTGTGGCGCGCGCTGACGCTTTGGACCGCGCTGCCTTGGCCGCCGCCACGCGCAATACTGGCTATCCGGTGGTGGGGCTGGTCAATCAACTCTCCAAACTGGCGGGCGAAGATGCCGGGCGCTGGACCCATTGGGGCGCCACCACGCAAGACATCATGGATAGTGCGCTGGTGCTGCAAATCCGCGATGGCTTGGCGCTGATTGAAGCTGATTTGCGCGCAACCATTACGGGCTTCGCGGCAATGGCCGCGCAGCATCGCGCCACGGTGATGGCGGGGCGGACGCATCTGCAGCACGCTTTGCCGGTTACTTTCGGCTATAAGGTCGCGGTCTGGTTCAATCCGCTGATCACCGCGTTGGAGCGGCTGGAGCAGCTTCGCCCGCGCGTGCTGCGCCTTGGTTTTGGCGGCGCTTCTGGCACGCTTGCCTCATTGGGCGATCAGGGCTTGCCGGTGGCGGGCGCCTTGGCGCAGGAACTTGACCTGATCGAAGCCGATATCCCCTGGCATGTGGCGCGCGATGGGGTTGCGGAAGTGGCCTGCTGGCTTGGCGTGCTCTGCGGCAGTCTTTCGAAAATCGGCACGGATGTAATGCTGCTGATGCAAACGGAATTGGCCGAAGTGGCGGAACCGCATGTGCCAAAGCGCGGCGGGTCTTCCACCATGCCGCAAAAGCGCAACCCGATCGCGTGTGAGTATATTCTGGCGCAGGCGCGGGGCGTGCATGCGCTGGTGCCCCAAATGCTCTCGGCCATGGCGCATGATCTGGAACGCGGTACCGGCCCCTGGCAGGCAGAGGCTTTGGCTTTGCCGCAAGCTTTTCTGCTGACCCATGGCGCAGTGGCGCAGGCGCGCTTCTTGGCCGAGGGGCTGCAGGTGGATGCGGCGCGCATGCAGGCCAATCTGGAAGCGACCCATGGCATGATTATGGGTGAGGCAGTGATGATGCGTCTCGCCCCCATTTTGGGCCGAGGGGAAGCGCATCATAAGGTCAATGACGCCTGCGATGCGGTGCGGGCGGAAGGCATCACACTCGCTGCTGCTTTATCACGCATCCCGGCCATTGCGGCGCGGTTGGATAAGGCGGCGGTCGCAGCCATGACCGATCCGACGAGTTACCTTGGCAGCGCTGGCGCCTTCACGGATCGCGTGGTGACGCGGGCGCGAGCCGCGCTTGGCTGATCGGCTTGGCGAAGCTTCAAGCATGGCAGGGCAGCGCGTGATCCGGCGGAACGGGCCTTGGTTCAGTTCCTGAGATTTAATGAAAAAATGTTCATCTTTCGCACGCCAACCGCCTGGCTGGCTGGCCACGACCATTGCCGTATCGGGTGCGGTTCCGTAACGCGCAACTGATGACGTTTGGCTTCGGCCGGTAGCTCTTGAATCACTTCGTGCTACAACTCTCCAAAAGATTGTATTTTTTCCTGCATTACTATTCAGAGATTGAGTCGTGCAGTAAGCCCGTAGAGTCAGAAGAGAACTTGGTGTCGCATTACTCGTTTTGGCTATGTTGATTGTTGTCACCTCGCCTTATCCAGGTCAACACATCTTGTCTATTTATCAAAATATAGGAAGAACCCCTTGGACTTGTTTAAAAGTCAATGGTGAACAGGACCATGGCTTTGAGAATACCCGACTCGGAAGTACCGGAATGGTCGCGGCGGCTGCGCAGGGCGCGGCGCGCCAAGGCGCTTTCACAAGTGGCACTCGGCGATCTGATCGGCGCGTCTCAGGCAACCGTTGCCGATTGGGAAACCGGCAAGACCAGGCCGCGGCATGAAACGCTTAAGCGCTTGTTGCTTGCGCTTGATCTGTCGCTGCTTGAATTAATGCCAGATATGCCGCGCAGCGCATCTGAAACTGTCGCAAATGCACCGCTTTCGGCGAGCGAGGTCGCCGATCAATTCGGCGCGCTACTGGAAATCGTCTCCCGCGAATTGGAAGGTGTTGGTCACTCGTCCAGCCTTGCCAGCAAGGGGCGGTTTGCTTTTCAAATTTGGCGCAGTGCCGGCGGCACGATGACCGAGGCCGCAGACCCGGAGGCGGCGCGCGAGCAACTTGCCGCCATTCGCGCCCTGCTTGCCGATATGCGAAGGCTCAGCCCGCAAGAGTAGTTAGGACTTGACATAATATCGGAAAAACCGGTAATAAATACACCGGAGGTTGGCTCATGCTTCTTTCATACAATCTTGCCGACAAACCAGCGTCGGCGATGCACCTGCTATCGAGCGTTCCTTCGGCGCGTCATGCACCACAAAGGAAGGGGGGGCTGCTCATATCCCCCGAATCCGTTGCGGCGCGCGTCGCAGATCGGTCGGCCCGTAGAATGCTGTTTTGGTTGGGTATGGGCCTGATCCTGTCTGCCTTCGTGCTCATCATTTCATTGGTCTCGCTCGCCCTTTCCTGACCGTCTGGGTTGCCCCGCCGGGCGCGCGGTTGCACACTGACCGCAGCAAGGGGAAGGGGATGCCGCTGTGATGAATACCTGGGCGCGACGCGCGCGTTTTCGCGCCATTCTTGCCGGGGATGCCTGTGTGCACCCGGCTTCGGTTCATGACCCGATCGCGGCGCGAATCGCAACCGATATTGGTTTTGAAACCGCGATGTTCGCGGGTTCTATCGCTTCCATTGCCGTATTGGGCGCGCCTGACCTTATTCTGGTGACGCTGACGGAATTTGCCGAACAGGCGCGCCGCATCTGCCGCGCCGGGGCGCCGCCACTGATGGTGGATGCCGATCACGGCTACGGCAATGCGCTGAATGTGATGCGCACGGTGCAGGAATTGGAAACTGCCGGGGTTGCGGCACTCACCGTTGAAGACACAGACCTGCCCCGCGCCCATGGCGCGGGCGAACCGGGCTTGCTCAGCCTTGATGCCGGGCTTGGGAAAATCCACGCGGCGCTAAGTGCGCGGGAAGACCCAAACCTGGTCATTGTGGCGCGCACCAGCGCTGTGAATTTGGTCAGCTTGGATGAAGCCGTGGCGCGCACCCGCGCCTATGCGAAAACCGGCGCCGATGCGCTGTTCTATACCGGTGTGACCGATTGGGCGCAGCTTGCCGCGCTGCAAGCCGTCGCCAATGGTGTGCCGCTGATGCTGGGCGGCACGCCGCCCGCCCTCGCCGATAAGGCAAAGCTCGCGGCGCATGGCGTGCGCATCGCGCTGCAAGGCCATGCACCAAGCTTTGCCGCCATGGCCGCGGTGCATGCGACGCTTAAGGCCTTGCGCGATGGCACCCCACCCGGGAAGCTGCCCGGGCTTGCGGATGCGGCGCTGATGAAGGCCGCCATGCGTGAGGATGACTACGCACGCTTGACGCTTGATTTTTTGGCCGGTTGATAGTGAGGAAGATAGAAGATGTTGAGTGAAACTGATGGCAAATTTCTGACGATGCACGAATTCGCCAAGGCGGCGAAGAATCGGCTCGATGCCAATATCTGGGATTACCTGACGGGGGCGACGGAAACCGAAACCACCATGCGCCGCAATCGGCTGGCGCTGGATACTCTCGCATTTCGCCCGCGTGTGCTGCGTGATGTCTCGACCATCGACACAACGTCCGAGATGTTCGGCAAGAAGCTCCGTCTACCCGTCGCCTTGGCGCCGGTGGGTGGCTTGGAAAGCTTCGGCGCCAATGGCGCAGCGACTGCAGGGCAGGGGGCTTCGGCCTTTGGCGTGCCGCTGATTGTATCTTCCGTGACCAAGCCTGGGCTTGAGGAAACCGCGGCCAATACGCCGGGACCCAAGGTCTTCCAGCTTTATGTGCGCGGCGATGACAGCTTTATTGATGATTACGCGGATCGTTCAGTGGCGGCCGGGTATGATGCCTTCTGCTTCACCGTGGATACCGCGGTCTATAGCCGGCGTGAACGCGATATCGCGCGCCGCTTCGCCAAGCCCTGGCGCGCGCGGGTGCAGGGCATTGAATTTCAGGCCGCGCTTTCCTGGAAGCAGGTGGATCGCTTCAAGGCCAAGTATAAACTGCCAGTCATTCTGAAGGGCATCGCCACCGCCGAAGACGCCAAGCTTGCCTGCGAACACGGCGTTGATGTGGTTTATGTCTCCAACCATGGCGGGCGGCAGTTGGATCATGGCCGGGGGGCGATGGATGTGCTGCCGGAAGTGGTGCAGGCGGTCGGTGGCCGCGCCAAGGTTTGGATTGATGGCGGGTTTTCGCGCGGGACGGATGTGGTGAAAGCGCTTTGCCTTGGCGCTGATTTGGTCGGGCTTGGGCGGCTTTACTGCTATGCGCTGGCGGCTGATGGCGCGGCGGGCGTGCAGCGCATGCTCGAAATCATGGAAACCGAAATCTACACTGCCATGGGTTTGCTGGGCGCCACGAAATTCAGCGAACTCAACCCAAGCTTCATCCATTCGGGGGCATTGGCGACCAATGCGCCGCATGTCTTCAGCGCCTTCCCGCTGCTGAATCTGGGTGACTCAGGCTATTGAAGTTGAAGGGTAGCGCGCGGCTTTATGACTGACCCCGCGTTACCCAGCGCCGCGCAGCTCTCACCGCTGCGCGTTTTGCTCGGCGACCGCACCTTTCTGAAGCTTTGGGGGGCGGGCGGGCTGACCAATTCCATGCGTTGGGTGGAAATGCTGGTCAGCGGGCTTTTCGCCTATGAACTGACGCGTTCCGCCTTTGCGGTTTCGCTGGTGCTGATGGCGCGTGCCCTGCCCATGCTGCTGATGGGGGCGCTTTCGGGCGCGGTGGCGGAAAGCCTCAATCGCAAATACTTGCTCATGGCTGGCCAGGTGCTGACGGCGCTTGGCGCCATCACCATCGCGGTGCTTTCGGCGCTGGGCTGGCTTTCGCTCTGGCATTTATGGGTGAATGGCCTGATCGGCGGCCTGGTCTGGACCAATGAACTCGCCACACGCCGGCGCATGGTGGCGGAAACCGCGGGGCCTGAGCGCATTGTCCCCGCAGTCGCCTTTGATACGACAACAGGCAGCACGACTCGCATGTTGGGGCCGATGTTGGGTGGGGTTTTGTATGAAACCCTTGGCATTACCGTGGCCTACATCATCGCCTCGGTGATTTATCTTGTGGCGCTTGGCTTGGTTTCCACTGTTTCTTACAGCCAACTGCGCCGCGCTTTGGTGCCGCGCCGCCTGTTTGCTGAGGTAGCCGAGGCTTTGCGGTTCGCACTCGCCCATCCGGCCTTGCGCGCGGTGCTCGGCGTGACTTTGGTGATGAATATCTTCGGCTTTTCCTACAATTCCATCCTGCCGGCCTTCGGCGACCGCGCCTTTGGGGCGAGTGCCATTCAAATCGGCTTCCTGGCGGCGGCTGAGCCTTTGGGGGCGCTGATCTCGGGCCTGGCGCTGGCGCTGCGTCGAGGGCCACAGGCGGGCAGGGGGCTTTTGCTATTGGGGTCCACCGCCTTCCTGTCGGTGCTGGTGCTGGCCGCATTGGCCCCATCCCTCTGGCTCGCGGCGCTTTTACTGATGCTGGGCGGCTTTGGCACGGCGGCCTTCGCCAGCCTGCAAACTGGCATTGTGATGATGGAAGCACCGGTGGAGGCGCGGTCGCGCATTCTGGGCCTGACCACCACCTGCATCGGCACTGGGCCGATTGGGGTACTGGTGTTAGGCGCGCTAGCGGATGGCATCGGTCCGCCCTTTGCCATCGCTGGCTTTGCGCTTTTGGGGCTGGTTTTTCTGGCTTTGGTCGCCTTTGCCACGCGGCGTTGAAACACTTGCCGCATTCCTGCCTTGTAACGCGCCTAAAAAATCCTTGCGAGTTTGCACCGCAAGGTCGAAGCTTCGCGTAAGGCTCACGTTTGGACTGATTGGAATCGCGATGCAGGTCTACCTGCCTATCGCTGAAATGAGTGTAGATGCCCTGCTGCTGCTTGGCATCGGCTTTGGCGTGGGCTGGCTTTCGGGCTTGTTTGGTGTCGGCGGCGGTTTTCTGTTGACGCCACTTTTGATGCTGATCGGCATTCCCTCCGCCGTCGCGGTGGCTTCCGGCGCCAATCAAACATTGGGTGCCTCCGTCTCTGGCCTGATTGCGCAATGGCGGCGCGGCAATGTGGATTGGCGTATGGGGCTCACGCTTTTCGCGGGTGGGCTGCTTGGTTCGGCGCTTGGGGTGCAGATTTTTGCCCTGCTGAAGCGCTGGGGCCAGGTGGATGTTGCGGTCTCACTTTTCTACGTGGTGATCCTGGGCATTGTCGGCGCGCTGATGGTGCGTGAAAGCGTCACAGCACTGCTCAGGCGCCGGCGTGGCACGGCACCGAAGCGGAAGCTTCATGAGCATACCTGGCTGCATGGCCTGCCCTTCAAGCTGCGCTTTCGTGATTCCAGGCTGTATATTTCGGTCATTCCACCGCTTGTGATCGGCTTTGGCATTGGCATGCTTTCCGCCATCATGGGCGTGGGCGGTGGCTTCATGCTGGTGCCGGCCATGATCTATATCCTTGGTATGCCGACCGCGATTGTGATCGGCACATCCCTGTTTCAGGTGGTTTTTGTCTCGGCCAATGTCACGCTGCTGCAAGCCTGGCAGGTGGGCAGCGTGGATATTGTGCTGACCATGTTGCTGCTGGTTGGTGGTGTGGCAGGCGCGCAGTTTGGCGCCGCGATGGGCACCAAGCTGCGGGGCGAGGAAACCCGTGCCCTGCTTGGGCTTTTGGTTCTATCCGTTGCTATCGGCCTCGCCTGGAACTTGCTGCAAACGCCAAGCCGTGCCTTTACGATCAGCCCCATCTCATGAAGGCGTTTGCCCGCATAATATGGGTGCTGGGCTGCCTTTTGGGGGCCGGCATGGCTTCGGCGTCGCCCATCACGGCCGAGCTTTCAACAGATAGGGTTGAAATCAGCACCGGCTTTACCGGCGCATCTGTGCTGGTTTTTGGCGCGACGCAAAACCCCTTGGGCGGCGATCCACCAGAAGATTTGATCGTGGTCGCGACGGGGCCCACCCAGGGCGTAGTGGTGCGCCGCAAGATTAATGTGCTCGGCATTTGGCTGAATGGCCCTTCCACGCGTTTTCCGGAGGTGCCGGGCTTTTATGCCTTGGCTGGCACGCGCCGCGTCTGGGAAATTCTGCCTGAGGAAGAGCGGCGGCAATATCGCCTGGGCTTCGATAATCTGCGCTTGCGCAGCGAGGGTACGCGTAACCCGGCCTTTCGCGCTGCCTTGCTTGAATTGAAGCAGGCCGATGGGCGCTGGCAGGAATATGCCGCGCCGGTTTCTCGCGCCGGAGAGCGGTTATTCAGCGCGCGCATCGCCTTCCCCGACACGGTGCAGACCGGGGATTATCAGATTGAGGTTTTGCTGGTGCGCGAAGGCCGCGTGATTGCGCGGCAGGAATTGTCGCTGCGGGTGGAGCGCGTGGGCACGGCGGCGGATATCGCCTCACTCGCCCGGGGGCAGCCGCTGCTTTACGGCGTGCTATGCATTGTCTTGGCTGCGCTGGCCGGATGGCTCGGCAGCGTGCTGTTCAGGAGAAATTGATGACCGGTTCCGAAGAAGCCGCCGCTGCAGCCACCAAGGCCAAACGGGATCGCGTTTTTCTGGTGGTGGTGGATGACAGCGCCGAACAGGCGGTGGCCTTGCGCTATGCGTGCCTGCGCGCGCGCAAGGGCGGTGGGCGTGTGGCCTTGTTCCGCGTGTTGGAACCGGTGGAGCTGGTGGAATGGGCTGGCGTTGGCGTGATGATGCAGGAAGAACGCCGTGCGGAGGCTGAGCGCCTGCTGGCTGGCCTTGCTTCTCATGTCAGTGAGATTACGGGCGGCATGCCCATGCTGATCATCCGCGAAGGTGAAGCGCGCGAGGAATTGCTCGCGCTGATCGAGGAAGACCCGCGCATTTCCATTCTGGTGCTGGCCATGGCGACTGGCAGCGGCGGGCCGGGGCCGTTGATTTCGGCGCTTACGGGGCGGCATGCCTCGCGCCTGAAAATCCCCATGGCGCTGGTGCCGGGGGGCATGACAGAACAGGAATTGGATCGGGTGACGTAAACGAGGCGGTCTCAGAGCGAAGGTGTTTGGCATAATCTTTCGCTATTAGCGAAATTAAACTTGCATTTTTTTTCGCTATCAGCGAAGCTGACATCATGGCGTTGTTGCTGTCCTCCACTGCGGTGAAGGCCTTGATCGGCATGCCAAAGCGGGAGCGCGCGCAATTGAAGGCACGGCTTGACGCGATTGCCGAAGCCCCAGGCGAACCTCATGCCAGCGTTACGGCGCTGCAAGGGGAACCGCGAGGGCGTTTCAGGGTGCGCCAGGGCGATTACCGCGCCGTATTTCGTGTTGATGGAGGAGATGTGGTGGTGGACCGCATCGGCCATCGCCGGGAGGTTTATGAGCGATGAATCATTTCAGACCTTTGGCCCAAACGGCAGAAACGGTGACGCTGACGCGCCGCGATTATGAAGCGCTGGTCGCCGCCGCAGAAGACCGGATTGATCATCAGGTGATCAATGAACAGGAAGCGCGAGAGGAAGCGCTCGGCAAATCAATGGCTCGTGCCGATTATCTGCCTGGGACCCTGGTGGATCGCCTGCTTGCGGGCGAAAGCGCGATCCGTATCTGGCGCGAGCATCGCGGCCTGACCTTGACCGCACTGGCGGCAATGGCGGGCGTTTCAGTAAGCTACCTTTCCGAAATTGAGTCTGGCCGCAAGCCTGGCAGCGCTGGGGCAAGGCGCGCCGTTGCCGGTTCCCTGCGCGTGCCGATGGAAGATCTTGCCTGACGCCGCGCGAAAATCGCCGGCGCCCGCTATTAAGGCGCCGGTATTTCCGCCGCCAAAATCTGCCCCGATTGGCTTTCCGTGATCAACAACGTCACGCCATCGGGCGCGAAGCAGCAATTCGTCGGCATCCGCCCAAAGGACCGGCAATCCAGCGCGAAAAGCGGCACGCCATGCGCATCCACACCCCAGACCATGCCATGGCCGGGATTGGCGATGAACAGCCGATCATGCACATCCACCGCCATGCCATCCGGCCCTGACGTGCCGGCGGGTGTGCGGAAGAACAGATTGGCCTTTCCCACAATGGCGTCCGCGCGGAGTGCGAAGCGCCAGACCTCACACGAACGCGTCATCGCCACATAGCAATGCGAACCCGCCTTGTTCAGCGCTATGCCATTCGGGCTTGGACCGTTGGAGATCAGCCGATCCAGCCGCCCATCGGCGGCAAGCCGATAAACCCGCCCGCGCGGGTCTTGCAGCCCGGTCTGGCCTTGATCGGTGAAGAAAATCGCCCCCTGCGGCCCAAGCGTGACATCATTCAGGCCAAGAAAGCCCTCACTTCCCACGGTTTCCAGCAAGGGGATGATGGAACCGCGCGCCGGATCAAGGCTGAGAAGCCCATGGCGATATTCGGCAATCAGCAGCGCATCATCAGCACCAAGCGCCAGGCCATTCGGCCAGCCCTCATATTCCGCCAGTACTTCCCAGGCATCACCGGGCCCGACCAGAAGGATGCGGCCATTGGGAATATCCGTGACCAGGAAGCGCCCCGCGCGATCAAAGCAGGGGCCTTCCAGGAAACTATCAATCGGGGCGCCGGCGCGATTGGCATCGGCCCAGGAAGATCGGCGCAGATTCCGCAAGCGATCCGGCAGGCGGGCGAAGGGGCGGAGCGGGAGCTCCTTGGGGGCGGGAAACCACATGGGCTGAGCCTACGGGTTTCCCCCACGCCTTATCAAATCTTGGTCTGCCCCGCTTCAAGCTGCGGGTTTTGGTGGATGTGCTTAAGGCGCCAGCCAAGGCCGATCATGATGACGCCCATGGCAATCGCCTCCAGCCCCACCATCCAGATCACCGCGAGCAAGCCCGGCCCGGGGCGCAGAAGCATCCAGGCCCCGATCACGATATTCAAAGCCCCAAGCAGCCCAAGCAGCACGGAGGAAAGCCGGAAGGCCAGCATCAGCCGCGCCCCGCCCGAAAGCAGGAACCAGGCAGCCGTCACAATCAGCAGGCCAATGGCGGAAACCCCTGGCGCGAACAGGATAACTGCCGCGGCAACCAGGGAGATGATGCCATCAATCCAAAGCCAGGTTCGGCTGCGTTCACCCGTTGGGTGGCCGCCCTTCACGGCCTGGTAGATGGAACCAATGCCATCCAGCGCCATCCAGGCACCCAGAAAGGCCAGGATGAAAGCCAGCCCGAGCCCTGGGAAAAGGAAGACCAAGATACCAAAAATGATCGCGGCCACGCCGCGGAGCATGAAAACCCACCAATTACCCGCCGCCTGGCGCACAATCTGCATCCCAAACTTGCCGGTCAAAAGCATGGATTCGGGCGGTGGCGGCGTCACATTTCCAGACATAAGATTTTGCCTTCCTTTTTTGTTACTCCTGTTTGACAGGATGACGGCGCCTGCGCAATCGCGCCGCCCCCAACAAATCTTGGCGCGCCATGCCTTTCCCTCTTTCCATCCCGCCCCCACCTGTTGAATGATACCCAGGAACGCGAAACAGGGAGTACCTCGCCATGGCAAAATTCGGCCTCAGCCAATCCATTCGTCGTGTCGAAGACCCAAGGCTGCTGAAAGGCGATGGGCAATATACCACCGATATCAGCCTGTCGGGCGAAGCCCAGGGCGTGGTGCTGCGCAGCCCCCATGCCCATGCTGCGATCAAAAGCATCTCCACTACCGCCGCCGAATCCATGCCCGGCGTGCTCGGGGTTTATACCGCCGCGGATTTGACCGCCGAAGGGCTTGGCCCGCTGCCTTGCCTGATCCCGCTCAAGAACAGCGATGGCTCGCCGCTATCCTCCACGCCGCGTCCGGTGCTGGCGGATGGCACGGTGCGCCATGTGGGTGACCCGGTCGCCTTTGTGGTGGCCGAAAGCGCCAAGGCGGCGCGCGATGCCGCCGAGGCGATTGAGGTGGAATACGACATCCTGCCCTCCGCCACCGATCTCGCCAGCGCGACCAAGCCGGGTCAGCCGCAAATCTGGCCGAGCGCGCCGAACAATACCTGCTTTGATTGGCATGTCGGTGACAAGGACAAGACCGATGCGCTTTTCGCCAAGGCTGCGCATGTCACGCGGCTGACAGTCGTGAATAACCGCGTTGTCGTCGCCAGCATGGAAGCCCGCGCGGCGGTGGCGGATTATGATGCGACCAGCAACAAATGGACTTTGCACACCAATACCCAGGGGTCTTGGCTGGTGCGTAAGCTTCTGGCGGGCAGCGTCTTCAACCTGCCGGAAGATCATTTCCGCGTGGTGACGCCCGATGTCGGCGGCGGCTTCGGCATGAAGCTGTTTCTGTATGCCGAACATGTGCTGACTTGCTTCGCCGCCCGCAAGTTGAAGCGCCCGGTGAAATGGACGTCCGAGCGCACGGAAGCCTTCCAATCCGATACGCATGGGCGAGACAATATCACCGCCGGCGAATTGGCTTTGGATAAGGATGGCAAGTTCCTGGCGCTGCGCACGAAGAATTGGGCGAATATGGGCGCCTATCTGAACACCTTCGCGCCCTTCATCCCGACCGGTGCGGGCACCAAGGTGCTGGCGAGTGTTTATGATTTCGGCGCCATCTACGCCAATGTTGTCGGCGTGATGACCAATACCGTGCCGGTAGATGCTTATCGTGGTGCCGGCCGGCCAGAGAGTAATTATCTGGTGGAACGCCTGATTGATACGGCGGCGCAGAAATTGGGCATGGATCGTGTCGTGATCCGCAAGCGCAACATGGTGCCGTCTTCCGCCATGCCTTACGTCTCGGCCATGGGGCAGCGCTATGATTCCGGTGAGTTTGCGAAACTCATGGACACTGCCTTGGAAAAGCTGAACTGGTCCAGCTTTGCGGCGCGGCGGGCGGAAAGCCAGCGGCGTGGCAAACGGCGCGGCATTGGCTTTGCCTATTACCTGGAAGCGACGGGCGGCGATGCCACGGAAAACGCCGCGGTGCGGTTTGCCGATGATGGCTTCGTGGATGTCTATGTCGGCACACAAAGCACGGGGCAGGGGCATGAAACCGCCTATGCCATGCTGACCAGCCATGAATTGGGCATTCCGATTGAGAAAATCCGCGTGCGTCAGGGCGATTCCGCAAGCCTGCCTTCGGGCGGTGGCACGGGTGGCGCGCGCAGCCTTTATTCCGAAGGCCAGGCCATTCTGGTGACGGCGGCGTCCGTGGTGGAAAAGGGCAAGAAGGCAGCGTCCGAGCATTTGGAAGCGGCGGTCGCCGATATTGAATTCACCACGGCCAATGGCCGCTTTGGGGTGGTCGGCACCGATAAGGGCATCGGCATCCTGGAATTGGCGGCAGCGCAGAAGGCGCGCGCTGCCAAGGGCCAGGAAGTGACGCTGCTGGACGCGCTGGAAGTGGCGCAGATCAAATCCCACACCTTCCCCAATGGCTGCCACGCTGCCGAGGTTGAGGTGGACCCCGACACCGGCATCATCAAGGTCGCGAATTATGTCGTGATTGATGATGTGGGCCATGCGCTGAACCCGCTGATCGTGCGCGGCCAGGTGCATGGTGGTGTCGCGCAGGGCATTGGCCAGGCCATGCTGGAACGCACCGCCTTTGATGCGGAAAGCGGCCAGTTGCTCTCGGCATCCTTCATGGATTACGCGCTACCGCGCGCCGATGATCTACCGAATATTGATGTGGATTTCATCGAAGTGCCGTGTGAGACCAATCCGCTCGGCGTGAAGGGCGCCGGAGAAGCTGGAGCAGTTGGCAGCCCGCCCGCCTTGATCAATGCCGTGGTGGATGCGCTAGCCGGTGATGGCGTGAAGCATATTGATATGCCGGCCACGCCTGAGAGCGTGTGGAAGGCGCTGGCGACTTCCAAGGCAGCGTAAGGCAGAAGGCGCGAGGGGGTTGTCTCCTCGCGCGCCCGTTACGCGGGCTTCAGATGTTCCAAAAGGCGCGGCATCAGCTCCACCAGATTGCAGGGGCGGTGCCGCGAATCCAATTGGAAGCGCAGAATGTCATCCCAGCCATCCTTACAGGCGCCGGTTGAACCTGGCAGCGCGAAAAGATAGGTGCCGCCGGCGACGCCGCCCATGGCCCGGGATTGGATGGTGGATGTGCCGATCTTCTGAAAGCTGATCCAGCGGAATAATTCGCCGAAGCCTTCTATTTCCTTCTCCAGCACGCGCTTGAAGGCTTCCGGCGTTACGTCCCGCCCCGTGATACCGGTGCCGCCGGTGGTGATCACGCAATCCACGGCAGGGTCCGCAATCCAGCGGCGCAGCACGGCTTCAATCGCGTCCGGGTCATCCTTCACAATTTCGCGCGCGACGCAGTGATGCCGCGCGGCTTCGATCCTGTCTTGCAGGGTTTGGCCGGAACGGTCGCTCGCCATATCGCGCGTGTCGCTCACGGTCAGCACCGCGATATTCACGGGCAGGAATTTCAGGCTTTCATCAATTGGCATGGCGGCCTCTCCGTGTGGCTGGGCTTTTCTATCATGGGGGCTCGGCAGGCTGGCGACAACGCCCGCTTGCAGGGCGCGGGAACTCGCGTGACACTCACCGCCAGAAAGACACCAAGGGAAACGCCTTATGACTTGGCAACCGGAAATCGAGGAGCTGAAGCGCCGCCAAGCCATGGCGGAGGCCATGGGCGGGCCTGATAAGGTCAAGCGCCAGCATGATGGCGGGCGGCTGACCGTGCGCGAACGTGTCCTGAAGCTGGTGGACAAGGATAGTTTCCACGAAGTCGGCGCCATTGCCGGGCGCGGCGAATATGATGCCAAGGGCGATCTGGAGACGCTGACGCCATCCAATTGCGTCATGGGCCGT
>JAPLOJ010000372.1 GCA_026400795.1 Alphaproteobacteria bacterium | reverse complement strand
CGGATCGCAATCAGCCTTTCATGGATCTCAGCAACCCGCCCAGGATCAGCCGCGCCATCCGCTTCCATGAGCAATGCCGCGCGTTCCGTATCCGCGGCCAAAACTGCTTCCAACAGGCTCGCCACCCCCGCCGGCGCTTCCTGCGCCACATGGCCCATGCGCGCACGGGCCGAGAGCCTGATCTCACCCCCATCCGGCTGCAATTCACCCACAATGGCACGCAACAAAGTGGATTTGCCGGCGCCATTGCGGCCAATGAGGCCAATCTTGCGCCCAACATCCACTTGCAGGGCAGCACTTTCCAATAAGGCGCGCCCGCCAAGACGAATGGTGAGATCACGGATGGTCAGAACAGTCATGGACGCGGGTTGTGGGGCAGAGGGGGGGATGCGTCAAAGGGGAGGCGGGGGCGCTGCCCCCGGAGCCCCCGCCGGGGTAGCCGCTGGCGTCAGCCAGCGGCGCGCGCAGGGTTGGTGTGGCGGCTGCGCGCCAAACCAAAGCTTGTTACCCGGACCCCGCCTGGACTTGGGGCAAGGGAGTGGGTTGCATAAATTTAATGCAATTCGCCTTGCGGTAGAAAATGAACCCGGCTTAACCTTTTCGCATCAACAGCAACGGCGGCAAGTCCAATGCGTTCTTTGTCTTTGATTGCAAGGGTCACAGCACTGGTCTTTTGCGGCGTGCTCGTGACGGCTTGTGAGGGGCCGAATTGGCATCGCGACAATGCTGGGGGTTCCGTTCGCATATATGATTGGACGCCAATTGAAGTGTCGCAGCTAAGCGGAAACCTGCCAGCGGTGTTGGCTGGCCTGCCTCTCAAGGATGCCAAGCGCGCCTTGCGTGATAACGCCGTGCAGCACGACAACGTCATCATTACGGAGCGTGGTTTTGCCAGTACGCAGGGCATCATCGCGCCAAATTCCTACTTTGGGGAACAACTTTTCAGTCAACTGCGGTCCCGCGATGCGTTTGATGCCTGGGCGCGCGCGCGCCTCCCACATGCTAAACAGATCGAATTTGCCGACGTGATTTCTGTGACCCATCCGAGCATCACGACACGGGGCTTTGTTGCAACGGTCATGGTGACCGATCAACAGGACCGAAGATTCCGCTGCGCCATGACTTATACTGGCTATGGCGGTCCTCGGCTTTCGGTAAGTTTCACCGACATCTTCCGATTGGAAGAACTCAAATCCACGCTGCAGATAATGCTTTGCACGACAAACGCCTCTGCTGCCTCGCTGCACCAACGCATGCAGCGAGTATCCTTTTGAAACAACCAAGGAGGAGAAACCATGAAATCGTCAGTCTTTGTCCTACGCGGCTTATGCATTCTGGCGCTTGCCGCGTTTGTAACCGCTTGCGAAGGCCAGCGAACGGGGCAAGTTGCCGGTGGGGGAACGATAGTTCTGGATGATTGGGTAGCTATGGAGACTTCCGAATTGGCAGGTAATCTTGCCCAGGTGTTTTCGGACTTGCCCCTGCGGGAAGCGAAGTATTCATTGCGAAACAATGGGACTGTCCGGCATGAACAGGTGAATATCGCTGATCGAGGAACAGCGCGCAGCCAAGTAATCGCGAATTTTCGGCGTTCAGGATTCGATACCTTGACCTATACTTCTCTGGGGTCACGCGAGAAATTCGAAGAATATGTAAGATCGCAGTTTCCACAAGCAAAGAATATCGAGATCATCGAAGTCATTCCCGTGACAAATCCACGCTTGGCAACGCGTGGTCATGTGGGGACTGTGGTTGTTACAAATCAGCAGGATCGTCGTTCTCGCTGCTCAGTCTCGCGGTCGGGCTATGGTGGTACTCGCCTGTCCGAGACTTCTACGGATGTCTTCAGGCAGAGCGAAATCCGCTCGGTGCTGACGGTCCGCCTTTGCGAGTCTAACGCCTCAGCGGCATCACTGAATCAGCGCCTGCAACGGGTGGCTTTCTAAAGGCTACGAGCCCTGTCTCCGGGGACCGTTAACCAGAGGTAGGGTCCGGGGGTTCGGCACCCTACCCAGTCCCGGCGGGGTCCGGGGTAACAGGCTTTGGTTTGGCGCGCAGCCGCCACACCAACCCTGCGCGCGCCGCTGGCTAACGCCAGCGGCCACCCCGGCGAGGGCTTCGGGGGCAGCGCCCCCGATCCACCCCCCAATACGCCTCCTTGACGCCCCACCCCCCAGAGCGTAAATGCGCGCGTCCCGCCGAAAGGCGCCGGCCCCCTTTGCCCAGGTGGCGGAATTGGTAGACGCGCAGGTTTCAGGTACCTGTGGCCGCAAGG
>JAPLOJ010000096.1 GCA_026400795.1 Alphaproteobacteria bacterium | reverse complement strand
AAAAATGATCGAGCGTGAGGAAGTGCTGGAAGCCATGGAACAGGCGATCCAGAAGGCTGGCCGCGCCAAATACGGGCTTGAGAAGGATATCCGCGCCACCATTGACCGCAAGGATGGCCGCGTGAAGCTGGAACGCTTTACTGAAGTTGTGGAAGCCGAACCGGTTGAAAGCGAAGCGACGCAAATCCCCTTGCGTATTGCGCAAAAGATCAAGCCCGGCATTCAGCTTGGCGAATTCATCGTGGACCCGCTGCCACCGATTGATTTTGGCCGCATCGCCGCGCAAACCGCGAAGCAGGTGATTGTCCAGCGCGTGCGTGAAGTGGAACGCCGCAAGCAATTCGAAGAATACAAGGACCGCGTTGGTGAAATCATCAACGGTACGGTCAAGCGCACTGAATACGGCAATCTGATGGTGGATCTGGGCCGCGCCGAAGCCCTGCTGCGGCGCGATGAAACCATCCCCCGCGAAGCCTTTCGCAATGGTGATCGTGTGCGTGCTTACATCTATGATGTGCGCGAAGAACCGCGCGGGCCGCAAATTTTCCTCTCTCGCACCCATCCTGGTTTTCTGGCGAAGCTGTTTGCGCAGGAAGTGCCAGAGATTTATGATGGCATCATCGAAATCAAGGCTGTGGCACGCGACCCCGGCAGCCGTGCGAAGATGGCGGTGATCAGCCGTGACAGTTCCATTGACCCGGTCGGCGCTTGCGTTGGTATGCGCGGTTCGCGCGTGCAGGCAGTGGTTGCTGAATTGCAGGGTGAGAAGATTGATATCATCCCCTGGTCGCCCGATCAGCCTACCTTCATCGTGAATGCGCTTGCACCTGCTGAAGTCAGCAAAGTGGTGCTGGATGATGAAGGCCGCCGCGTGGAAGTGGTGGTGCCGGATGATCAGCTGAGCTTGGCTATTGGCCGGCGCGGGCAGAATGTGCGGCTTGCCTCTCAGCTCACGCGCTATGATGTGGATATTCTGACTGAAGCTGAGGAAAGCGAACGCCGCCAGGAAGAATTCCGCCGCCGTACCGGGCTTTTTGTGGAAGCGCTGGATGTGGATGATGTGATCGCTGGGCTGCTGGTGCAGGAAGGCTTCGGTTCCATCGAAGACATTGTGCAGGCGCCGGATGAGGAATTGGCCGAAATCGAAGGTTTTGATGAAAGCGTTGCCGCTGAGTTGAAGCGGCGCGCTGAAGCCTTCATTGAAAAGCGAGATGCCGAAATGGATGAAAAACGCCGCGATCTTGGCGTGGATGATGTGCTGATCGAAGTGGGCGGCTTCACGCCGGCCATGATGGTGACGCTCGGTGAAAAGGGCGTGAAGTCCTTGGAAGACTTGGCTGATCTCGCCGGGGATGAATTGGTTGAAATCCTCGGTGCCGAAGCGCTGGATGAGGAAACGGCTAATGCCATCGTCATGGAAGCGCGTCGTCGTGCCGGTTGGCTCGGCGATGAGGCATGAGACAAGACCCTGAGCGAAGCCGCCGCCCTGCCAGAGGAAGATGAGCCCGAAAAGGGCCCACTTCGCCGCTGCATTGCCACGCGCGAAAGCCTGCCCAAGGCGGAAATGATCCGTTTTGTGCTGGGGCCGGGGCGAGAAATCGTGCCGGATTTGGCCGAAAGGCTGCCCGGGCGGGGAATGTGGTTGAGCGCGCGGGGCGATGTGCTAGAAAGCGCCATCAGCCGGGGGGCTTTCACGCGCGCAGCGCGCGGTCCTGTGGTTGTTCCGCCAGGTCTTCCGGCGTTGCTGCACCAGGGCCTCCGCTCCAGGATTGCTGATCTGCTGGGGCTTGCACGCCGGGCAGGGCAGGCGGTGGCGGGCTGGCAGGCGGCGCGGGAATGGCGTAGCGCTGATCGTATTGCCCTGTTGGTGCAGGCCAGTGATGGCAGCCCAGCAGAGCGTGAACGCCTCTCGGGCGGTGGTATTGCGGCAGTGATGCCGTTGACGGCCGCAGAATTGGGGCGCGTTTTTGGGCGTGACCACATTGTTCATGTGGCGGTTGCGCCGGGCCGTTTGGCGGAAGCCATCCGGTCCGAGGCGAGCAGGCTTTCGGGCCTTGGCTCGTTGGAAGTGGCTAAATCCTAAGGGCTGCCGGATGTTTCGGCGGCTCCATGCGTAACATAGATCGGGTTCGAAGCGGCGAATGAGTGACCAGAACGAGCAGGACGCGGGTAAAAGCAGGCTGAGCCTTCGGCCCGGCGGACGCCTCGAGCTTGGCAAGACGGTGGATGCGGGTAGCGTCCGCCAATCCTTCAGCCATGGCCGATCCAAGACCGTACAGGTCGAGGTTGTGAAGAAACGTGTGGCGGCACCAAGCCCGGTACGCCCCGGCATAGGGGTTCCCGCCGCGCGCGCCCTTGGCCCGGCAACCGCCGCGCCAGCGCCAGCGCCCGCAGCAGCGCCGCCCCCTGCGGCAGCGCCAGCGGCCAAGGCGCCGACCGCGCCAGCGCCAGCACCAGCAGCGCCAGCAGCAGCACCAGCGCCAGTACCCGTCGCCGCGCCTGAGCCAAGCCCAGTTGTGGCAGCGCCACCGGCTCCGCCGCCGCCTGCCGAGCCCGTAGTAGCGGCTCCGCCCGCGCCTGCCCCTGAACCCATAGCAGTCGTAGCAACGCCGGCGCCTGCGGCCCCAACGCCGCCGCCCGCACCGCCACCAGCCCCCGCGCCAAGTGCAACCCGCGTGGCGATGGCGCCGCCCCCTTCCGCCCGGACCGGCGCGGCATCAGGGCGCCCTGGCGGCGGTGGCGCTGGCCGCCAAGGCGGCGGGGGCCAAGCCGCCCGCACCACAAGCACGGGCCGGCCGCTGACGCAGTCAGAGCTCGCTACCCGCCAGCGCGTGCTGGAAGAAAATCGTCGCGTGGAAGCGCAACGCCAACGCGAAGACCGTGAACGCCAGGCGCTCATGGTACGTTCTGCCGCAGAAGAAGCCGCGCGCCGCGTGGAAGAAGAAGCCCGCGCCAAGGAAGACGCCGCGCGCCGTGCTGAAGAAGAAGCTCGCGCTGCGGTGGAAGCAGCGCGTCGCCCGGCGCCCGCGCCGCAAGCAGCCGCAGCGCCTGCTGCTGCGCCTGGCCGCGCGCCGGCTGGCGCGCCCGTGCGCAAGCCCGCAACCTCCGAACCGCCGGTCAAGCTGACACTCAAGGCGCGCACGCCGTCTGATGAGGATGAGGATGGGCCACGCCGCCCTGCCATGCGGCGCCCAGGTACGCCGGCAGGGCCGGCCAAGCGCTTGGCGCCCGCACCGGTCAAGAAATCTCCGCCCGGCGCTGATCGCCGCCGCGAAGGCCGCATTGACGTGGCGGCAGCGCTGGAAGGTGAGGATGAACGGACGCGTTCCATCGCGTCTGTCCGGCGCGCGCGTGAACGTGAACGCCGCCAGCAGGAATTGGCGCGGCTGCGTTCCGGCACCGAACGCGTGGTGCGCGAAGTGGTGGTGCCGGAAAGCATCACTGTGCAGGAATTGGCCAATCGTATGGCCGCGCGCGGCGGGGAAGTGGTGAAGTCACTCTTCCGCATGGGCGTGATGGCGACCCTCACGCAAAGCATTGATGCCGATACCGCCGAATTGGTGGTGCAGGAATTCGGCCATCGCGTGAAGCGCGTGAGTGAATCCGATGTTGAAATCGGCCTGGAAGGCGCGCAGGACGCTGATACGGAATTGCTGCCGCGTCCGCCCGTGGTCACCATCATGGGCCATGTGGACCATGGCAAAACCAGCCTATTGGATGCTTTGCGCAAGACCGATGTGGTTGCCCATGAAGCAGGTGGCATTACGCAGCATATTGGCGCCTATCAGATCACGGTCCCCGCCGGCGATCGCGTGACCTTCATTGACACACCTGGCCATGAAGCCTTCACCGCCATGCGCGCGCGTGGTGCATCGGTGACCGATATGGTGGTGCTGGTTGTGGCCGCTGATGATGGTGTCATGCCGCAAACGGTGGAAGCCATCCGCCATGCGCGGGCGGCTAAGGTGCCGCTGATTGTCGCGGTCAATAAGATCGACAAGCCCGGCGTGAAGCCCGAACGCGTGAAGCAGGAATTGCTGCAACACGAAATCGTGGTGGAAAGCCTGGGTGGTGAAACCCAGGAAATCGAGGTTTCGGCAACCCAGAAGATCAATCTGGACAAGTTGCTGGAAGCGATTTCGCTGCAGGCGGAAATCCTGGATCTGCGCGCCAATCCTGACCGCGCGGCGGAAGGCACCGTGATTGAAAGCAAGCTCGACCGCGGGCGTGGCCCCGTGGCGACTGTGCTGGTGCAAAAGGGTACGCTGAAGCAGGGTGATATCGTCGTGGCCGGCGCCGAATGGGGCCGTGTGCGCGCGATGCTGGATGATAAGGGCCGCCAATTGAAGGATGCCGGGCCTTCCTTGCCGGTGGAAATCCTGGGCCTTTCTGGTGTGCCGACGGCGGGTGAGAATTTCATCGCCGTTGAAAACGAAGCCCGCGCGCGGGAGATTTCCGAATTCCGTCAGCGCAAGCTGCGCGAAAAAGCCACTGCCTCTGCCGGCGCTGGCCGTGGCAGCCTGACCGATATGCTGGCCCGCATCCAGGCGGGTGAGCAGAAGGAAGTCGCCGTTGTGGTGAAGGCCGATGTGCAGGGCAGTTCTGAAGCCATTGGTGTCACGCTCGGCAAGCTTGGCAATGATGAAGTGCGCGTGCGCGTGCTGCATAGTGCGGTCGGTCAAATCACTGAATCCGATATCCAATTGGCCAAGGCGTCCGATGCGGTCATCGTTGCCTTCAATGTGCGCGCTACATCGCAAGCGCGTGATCTGGCGCAGCGCGAAGGGGTCGAAATCCGTTACTATTCAATCATCTATGAAGTTGCGGATGACATTGAAAAGCTGGTCAAGGGCAAGCTCGCACCCGTGCAGCGTGAAAAATTCCTGGGCTATGCACAGATTTTGCAGGTCTTCGAAGTCAAGCGCATTGGCAAGGTCGCCGGCTGCCGCATCACGGAAGGCCAGGTCAAGCGCGGTGCCGGCGTGCGGTTGCTGCGCGATGGTGTCGTGATCCATCAGGGCGAATTGTCCACGCTGCGGCGCTTCAAGGATGATGTGCGCGAAGTGGGCAATGGCCTGGAATGCGGCATGTCCTTCGCAAATTACGATGATATCCGCGTTGGCGATCAGATCGAATGCTATGAGACGGAAACGGTAGCGGGCTGATCAGGCCCAAAGCCGCGCCGCCTTTCTGGCAAGCCTGGGCTGTGCGGCCCAGGCAGGGAAATCATTCATGAGCAAGCATCAGCATCAAGGCCGGGCGGAAGGCCCTTCCCAGCGGCAATTGCGCGTGGCGGAAGAAGTGCGCCATGCGCTTTCCGCCGTTTTTGCGCGTGAGGAATTCCGCGATCCCGCCTTGCAGGGCCTGCATGTCACGGTAACGGAAGTGCGCGCCTCCCCCGATCTCAAGCACATGACCGCCTTTGTCGCGGCACTCGGGCGGGAAATCACCAAGGAAGAATTGGGCGGCCTTAGGCGCGTGAGTTCCTTCCTGCGGCGAGAGGTTTCCCATAGCGTGCGGCTGAAATTTGCGCCTGATCTGCATTTCCAGCCTGATACCGCGCTGGATTACGCCATGCATATTGATGAAGTGATGCGCCGGCCCGAAGTGCAGCGCGATTTGCAAGCCAAGCCCGATGAGGATGACAAGGCATGAGCGAGGCTCGCGAAAGACGCCCCGGTCCACCGCGCGGCAAGCATCGCCAGCACAAGAAGCCGAAGGGCATTGCGCTGGATGGGTGGTTGATCATTGACAAGCCAACGGGGGTCGGTTCGACCGATGTGGTGACGCTGTGCAAGCGCGGCTTCAATGCCCAGAAATGCGGGCATGGTGGCACGCTTGATCCGTTGGCGACGGGCGTGCTGCCGATTGCCTTTGGCGCGGCGACGAAGACCGTGCCTTACGTGATGGATGGCACGAAAACCTATCGCTTCACGCTGACATTCGGCGAAGCGCGGGATTCCGATGATGCCGATGGCAAGGTGATTGCCACGTCAGATGCGCGACCTGATGACGCCACCATCCAAGCCGCGCTGCCGCAATTCATCGGTGATATCATGCAGGTGCCGCCGATATTCTCGGCTATTAAAGTCGCTGGTGAACGCGCCTATGATTTGGCGCGCGCAGGCGAAATCCCGGAATTGGCGCCGCGCCCGGCCAGGGTTGATCGGTTTGAACTGATTGAACGGCCCGATGCCGATACCGCCGTGTTTTTCGTTGAATCCGGCAAGGGCGTTTATATGCGAAGCTTGGCGCGCGACATCGCGCGGGCCTGCGGCACGGTTGGGCATATCACGGCGCTGCGCCGCATGCGTGTGGGCCCATTTCACGAAAAAGATGCCGTGGCCCTGGACAAGATCGCCGTTTCCGGCGATACGCCGCCCCCTTCCCCGGCGCTTCTGCTGCCGGTGACGACCGCGCTGGCCGACATCCCGGCGCTGGCCCTCACCGAAGCGGAAGCCGCGCGGCTCTCATTCGGCCAGCATATCCCGCTGGTTGATTTCATGGGCCGCGTACCGCGTGAGGCCAACCCCGATGGGGGCTTGGTCAGAGCGATGGTGGGGGTTCTTGAACCATTGCCGGGCCATGCCCGGACGAGAGGAGAAATCCGATGTCGATCACCGCGGAGCGTCGCACGACGCTTATTTCCGAATACGCCATCAAGCCGGGCGATACCGGCAGCCCGGAAGTGCAGGTAGCCCTGCTTTCTGAGCGCATTGTCAACCTGACCGAGCATCTGAAGACCCATGCCAAGGACTTCCATTCCCGGCGCGGCTTGCTTGTGCTGGTGGGTCAGCGCCGTGGCTTGCTGGATTATGTGAAGAAGACGGACCAGAAGCGCTATGAGACGCTGATCGGCCGGCTTGGGCTGCGCCGGTAAGGCGTTCTGCCTGGCGCATCGCGCCGACCAGAAAAAAGGGGGCTTTGTGCCCCCTTTTTTGTTCAGGAAACTCTGATTTAATCCTACCCCTCTGGCTTGTCATTGATTTTCTGCTTCTCTTCCGGGTCAGCAATTCAAGCCATGGGCGTAACCCCGGAGCCTGTCTCAGAATGGCTCCTAAAGGTGCCGTTCCTCCACCAACGCATCGTCGGAAACCGGCCGCATCGCCGCCTCAACGATGCACCAGGGCGCACCGGTTGGAACGACCCTTTGAATGCCAAGACCCGCCGCTCTGAGCAGCATGCCGTACTCTGCCAGCGTCCTCTCCTGCCCGCCCGTGCGCACCAGCATGTTGAGGTCGGACAGAGCGTGACCCTGCGCCTCCGGCGAAGGCGCCGGGCGTTCCTCGAGCAGGCGCTCAATCAACAGTAGGCGGCTGTGCTTGGCCATCGCGGCTCGGCAGCGCCTGAGCAGCGCAATGGCCTCTGCATCGTCCCAGTCATGCACAACGCGCGATAGGATTAGTACGTCTCCGCCCTCCGGCACCGCTGCGAACATGTCGCCCCCAACGAGGTGGCACCGGGCGGCCACGCCCGCCCTTGTCAATAGCGCCGTTGCGCCGGCGACCACCTCGGGTCTGTCGAACAGCGTGGCTGACAGGTGCGGATGGTTGGTGAGCACGGACGAGACCATCTGTCCATGACCGCCGCCGACATCGACGACATGCTGCACGTCGCGAAAATCATACGCCTTCGCCGCGGCCTGGGCGACAAGGGTTGCCGAGGCGGCCATGCCGGCAGCGTAGTCGGCCAGCAATGCCGGGTCGCGCTCGTACCGCGCCATCCAATCCTAGGCGCCGAAGACGTGGCGCGCGCCAGTCTCGCCGGTGCGCACACAATCCTCGAGCGCGTCCCAGGTCCGGCGGGAATCCTCATGCCCCCACCACAGCACCAGCCCACGCGCCGAGCCTGGCCCATCGACCAGCCGCTCACCGAGCGGGCCGAGAGCGAAGTTCCCATCCGGCGTTTCTGTCACGACCTCGAAGGTGGCGAGCGCGCGGAGCAGGCGCCGGAGCGTGGGCGCATGGGTCCCTGTCTCTATGGCAAGAGCTTCGGCACTGCGAGGCCCCCCTGCGAGCAGATCCGGAAGGCGCAGCCGCGTGCCGGCATGCAGTGTGCGTGAGCCCTGATAGGCCGCTGCCAGGCGGAAAAGTGCCACCTCTGGCGATGGCTTGGCTGGAGTATCAATCATGTCAGCTACTCCGCGCGGATGTTGGCAGTACGCACGACCTCGCCCCAGCGGGCGCTCTCCTGAGAGACGTGTGCGGTAAGGGCGGCGCGGCTGAGGCCTCGGTTCGGACCGGATCCCAGCTCAGCCAAGCGGTGTGCGACCTCGGGGCGGGCAAGCGCTGCCTGAACCTCGCCGTGCAAGCGGTCAGAGATCGAGTCCGGCAGGCCGGCGGGCGCGCCGAGACTGAGCCAGACGCTTGAGACCATGTCCGGGAAGCCCTGCTCGCGGAAGGTTGGCGCCTCGGGCCAGTTAGCCAGCCGCTGCGGCAGTGAGATGGCAAGCAGTCGGATGCGGTCGTTGCCTGCGACATCCGGCATCGAGGGAATGATGGCGTCGAGCCGACCAGCGATGACGTCTGCGACGGCTGGCGCATTTGATCCACGATAGGGCACGTGCGTCAGCGAAATTCCAGCAAGCCGGCTAAAACGCTCGATCGTTGCATGCGCAGAGGAGCCGTTGCCGTTCGTGCCGACCGTCAGCCCCCCGCGCGCACGCGCCGCGGTTACGAAATCATCAAGGCTGCGTATAGGCGATGCGGCGGAGACACCAAGCACCAGCGGCAGCTCGGCCAACATGGTGATGTGTGTAAAGTCGCGCGTCGGATCATAAGGTACGGCGGGATAGACCGAAGGCGCCACTGCGTGGGACTGCACCGAGAAGACGCCAAGCGTGTAACCATCGGGCGCAGCCTTTGCGACGGCGTCGCCGGCGATCGTGCCACCCGCGCCCGGCCGCGGCTCAATGACGAATTGCTGTCCCAGCGCCGCCGAGACCTGAGCCATCACTAGCCGCGTAATGACGTCCATCGTGCTGCCCGGCCCAAGCGTTAGGATGACGCGCACCGGCCGTGCCTGGGCGAGGGAGGGCGCCGGCAGCGCCAGCGCCGCGGCCGCAAGGAGGCTTCGGCGGCGCAGCAGCGCGCGCCGGACGTCGATGAAGGTTTTCATTGTGGACAGATCCTTTCGTTTTGGCGCGAAATCAGGCCGGTGGTTTCTTCTTTTGGCGCGGGCGGCGGTTGTGGCCGGGGCGGGCATAGGCGCCATTCGCCTCGACGACCCGGGTTATGAGCTCGATCAACGTCTCCCGCTCCTCCTGCGCGAGAGCCGCCATGACCCGCTGGTTGGCAGCCCGTCCGTGCGGCCCGAGGCGCTCGCGCAGGACGCGGCCCTCAGACGTAAGCAGCAGGACATTGGCGCGCCGGTTCGCCGCGTCGGGCTGGCGGTCCACCAGACCGCGACGGACAAGTCGCTCAACCGCCTGACTGGTGGTCACCTTGTCGACGCCAAGGCGCTCGGCAAGGGTCTGCTGATCAATTCCGGGTGCGGCGTGGAGATTCGTGAGGGTGGCGTATTCCACTCGGTTCAGATCTTCGGGGTCCCAGATTTCAGCGTGGACGGCTAGGCAGATCTGATTCAGCCGATGGGCCAGGAAACTCAGCACCTTGTGGCCGGGCGGGATGATGTTTCGTGCCTCTGTCGCTCGGGGCGCCGCGGCAGGCTTGGAGGAATGGGACAGCTTGTTCATTAAGACCAAACAGTTTGTTTATAAAACTGTTAGACAACGCACAATTCGTAATGTCAAGAGATTTTTTCAGCCACAAATCAGCGTGGCGCACCAGCGGGGCGCTGGAAGCGCGCCACATCCTGCGCCCCATAGGTCACGCGCAAAGCCTCAAGCGCGCCCTGCACACCCGGGGCGCTGCCTTGGGAGCGCAACAATACCCCATCATCAGTGAAGCAGCCCGTGCCGGACCCTTGCGGCCCCTCATGCCGCCAATTCGTGCAGGCAACACCTGCCACGCGATCCGTCCCAAGCTTGGTGAAGCGCGCGGATTCAAGCGCGCGCACATGGCTCGCCGCCTGGGCCATGGGGATATCCATCACCATGGGCTGGGGTATTTGCATGACCATAAAACCCTTCTGCCCGGCGAAATCGGCGATGGTATAGCCCATGCCCGGCAATTCCACGCGCATCAGGCGCGGCGCTGCCGCCCAGGCCATGGTCACTTCCTGCATGGGGCCGGCGCCCGAAACCCGATAGGTCACGGCCACATCGCGGCTTGGGAAAAGCCGCGGTGCCTCCTGCGCCAAAGCGGGCAGACACAGCGCAACGGCCATCATGGCCCCGAACAAGGATCGCATCGGCTTCTCCTTAACATGCACCCGAAAGCGGGTCAGGCACCTTTATGGCCCAGGATTGCGGCGAAATTCGTAACATTCGCGGGCTTTCGCCCCGCCCCCGCAAGTTTCCTGTGGTATTTTCCCTCAATCCGCGCCATATGCGCCCCTGGTGCTGCCCGGCCGGAAGCCGGGGCGCCAACCGCCGCGTACGCTGCGGGTTAGGACAGTTCTTCAAGTCGTGGCTTCGGATAGGGACCACCGCGGCGTTTCCGGCCACATGGGCGGCCTTCCCGTCGCGCCTTTCCGCGATGGGCCCACCCCATGCCGCCCGAGACG
>JAPLOJ010000413.1 GCA_026400795.1 Alphaproteobacteria bacterium | reverse complement strand
GATTTCGGCGCCGATATGCTTTCCATGGGCGCCTATAGCCATTCCCGCCTGCGGCAATTGATCCTGGGCGGTGTGACGCGCCATGTGCTGGAGAATGCGGAAATTCCCGTGCTGATGTGCAGGTGAGCATTTTCAAGCCAAGTGGAATCACTTGGCGACTCGGAAAATGCGACCAAACAACGGTTCAGCGCATAACAGCCTTGCGCGGGCAGTATGGCGCCGCCCTCCGCGTATCCCCATCTAACGCATCAAGGCCACAAGCGGCCATTCGGAAAAAGCCATGATCGAACTCCGTTCCTTTGAAAGCCTGGGCAAGGCTAATTTCGGTTGGCTCAATGCCAATCACCATTTCTCCTTCGGGCATTACCGCGATGCCGGCCGCATGAATTGGGGGCGGCTGCGCGTTTGGAATGATGATGAAATCGCGCCGGGGAAGGGGTTTGACCCGCACCCGCATCGGGATATGGAAATCATCACCTATGTCCGGCAGGGGGCGATCACCCATAAGGACAGCATGGGCAATGAAGGCCGCACCGAAGCCGGCGATGTTCAGGTAATGAGTGCCGGGACCGGCGTGGTGCATTCGGAATTTAATCTGGAGCCTGGCATCACCACCCTATTTCAGATTTGGATTATGCCGGACCGCACCGGCCTGCCGCCTTCCTGGGGGGCGAAGCAATTCCCCAAGGAAAAGCGCGAGGCGGGGTTTGAGGTTTTAGCATCAGGCCGGCCAGCCGATGCATCATCTGGCGCGCTTGGCATCAATGTGGATGGCGCGGTGATGGCGGCCACGCTGGCCAAGGGCCAAAGCCTGACGCAGCCTTTGGCCGAAGGCCGCGCAGCCTATCTGGTGTTGGCGCGTGGTGCGGCGCAGGTGAATGGCGTGGAAGCGCGCGCGCGCGATGGGATCGCCATTCGGGCAGAGGACGCGATCACCATCACCGCCAGCGAAGATGCTGAATTGGTGATGGTGGAAGTGGCGGATAGCTGATTACATCATGGCTCAAAGCTGATCCGGGGCAGCCACAGCGCCATTTCCGGAAAGGTAATCAGTAGCACTGTCATCACCACCATGGCGATGAAGAAGGGCACGGTGCCTTGGAATACCTCGGCAATCGTGCCTTCGCGCCGCACTGCCTGAATGACGTAAAGCGTCATGCCGACGGGGGGCGAGATCAGCGAAATCTCGCACATCAGCACGATGAAAACGCCGAACCAGACCGGATCAATGCCGGCGGCGACAATCACCGGGAATACGATGGGCACGGTGCCCACCAGCATGGGTAGGGTTTCAAAGAAAATGCCTAGCAGCAAATAGAAGATCGTAAGCGCGATAATCAGTTCCAGCGGGCTTGCGCCAATGCTGGTGGCGAAGGCGCCAAGCGCAGGCGTCACGCCAAGCAGACCCATGACGAAGTTCAGATAGAAGGCAACGGCCAGAATCAACATGCTCATCGCCGTCAGATTGGCGGTGGCGATGAAGCAATCATGCAGCATGCGAATGGAAAGCCGGCCATAAAACGCCGCAATCGGCAGCGCCACCACCACGGCGAGTGCGGCGCTTTCCGTCACCGTTGCCCAGCCGGTGTAGATGGAGCCCATGATGATGCCGAAGATCACGAAGGGCGGCAGCAAATCCACGAGCCGCTTCAGCCTTTCGCGCAACGGATCGGCGACTTCCTTCTGCCGCACCAGACCGGGCTTCACGAGCGCAATCAGGATAATCGTGCCCATGAACAGCACCGTCATCACAATCCCCGGCACCACGGCGGCAGCGTAAAGCTGCCCGACGGATGTATTCGTCATGGCGCCATAGACAATCAGCGCAATCCCAGGCGGGATCAGATTGCCAAGCGAAGCGCCAGCCGCGATCGAACCCAACACCAGGCGCGTATCATAGCGGCGTTTCCGGAAGGAAGGCAGCGCGACGGTTGAAATCGTCGCCGCTGTGGCAACGGAAGAACCGGATACGGCAGAAAACACCGCAGACGCGCCGATGTTCGTATGCAGCAAGCCGCCCGGCAGGAAATTCAGCCAATCCGCAAGTGACCGATAAAGCCTATCCGTTGAACCAGACCGCACCAGAATCTCGCCCAGCAGAATGTAAAGCGGGATGGAAAGCAGCACGTAATCTTCCATGGCACCCCAAAGCTGCGTGCCAAAGGCGGCGACCAAGGGCGGGCCAAGATAAAGCGCGGCACCCAGCAGCGCGACCAGGAACATCGCCACCGCCACATGCAGGCCCAGAAACAGGAAGCCGATCAGCAGCAAAAAGCCGATGCTGGCTTCGGTGATGCCGATAATGGCTGCTTCAACTCCCGCTCCAGTACCGTGCCCATTTCGGCTTCGATTTCCTCATCCAACGTCAACGGCCCGTAAAACAGATTGAGCTTCGCCCGGTCAGACAGCAGCAACCAAAAGGCATGGGCGGCCATGGCGCCGGCGGAAAGTGCGAACAGCACAAGCCCAATCATCCAGGCGCCCTGCGGCAACCAAAGCGGCGTTTGCAGCGGCGAATTGGCATGCGCCTGGAATTCGATGCTTTCTTCCAGCACTGACCAACCGCGCCAGGCGCCGTAAATCGCCATGCCGGCCAGCAAGCCATAAGCCAGCGTATTCAGCACCGCGCGGAGGAGTGCAGGCATGCGCCCCAGCAGGAAATCCACCCGCGTATGCGCCTTGATCATGAGCGCTGAGGCAAAACCAAAAGCCGAGACAATAGCTGTAGTATAGCCGCCAATTTCATCCACCCCTTGCAGCGATATGGAAAAGAACTTCCGCAGCAGGATTTCCGCGACCGTCAGGAAGGACAGCGCAATCAGCCACCAGCCGGAGAGAATGGCGAAAAATCGGGCAGGTGGCGCGAAAAAGCGGCTTACCGGGTTGGGGTCTTTCGGGGTCATGGGCGGCGTGGCCTTATTCAAAACGCTTCGGCCCGCCTTGGCGCGCCGGTTGCTTGGCAAATCGAACGCCGTGTTGCACAGAGACTGCAACCTGGCAAAACTCATCACTCACGGCGGCAGGGTTCGCAAAATCCGTGCCGACCTTATTCGGGAGAAGATTTCATGCGCACCCCCCTTTCCCTGCTTGGCGCGGCCTTTGGCGCCTTGCTCGCCGCTGCCCCGGCCCTGGCGCAAAGCCCCATCCAACTGCGTGTGGCGGGGCATTTCACCTCCAATTCTCGCCATACTGAGGGTATTGAACGGCCCTTCTTCACCGGATTGGGGCAGGCGACCGGCATCAACCTCGCCGTCACCTTCAACCCGATGGACCAGGTGGGTGCCGCCGCACCGGATGCGCTACGCCATCTGCGCAATGGCACTTTTGATGTCATGAGCGT
This sequence comes from Alphaproteobacteria bacterium, assembly GCA_026400795.1. Taxonomy (GTDB): domain Bacteria; phylum Pseudomonadota; class Alphaproteobacteria; order Acetobacterales; family Acetobacteraceae; genus Neoroseomonas. The sequence continues at coordinate 29,671 of JAPLOJ010000413.1, read as the reverse complement.
CTTGATCGGCCAGACCGCGCGCGATGAGCCCTTTATTGATTCGCTCGATCTGATTGGCGTTTCCACGACGTTGGAAGAAACCCAACAAGCGATCGCCGGTGGGCGTGAAGCGCTCGATCGGCGCTTGCAGGAACGCTTCAACGCCAAGGTGATGACGCTGTGGCCCTTCGGTGCGCAGATGTTCTTCTGCAATCGCCCCGTCGCTTCCATGGGTGATCTGCGCGGCTTGAAGGTGCGTTCCTATACGCCGACCATGTCAGCGCTACTGCAATCGCTCGGCGCAACGCCAGTGACCTTGCAGCTTTCTGAAACCTATCAGGCATTGCAGCGCGGCACGGTGGAATGCGGCATTACCTCCGCCACTTCCGCCTATACGGCGAATTGGGGAGAGGTTATTCGCACCATCCTGCCGGTGTCGCTCGCTTCCGGTGTGCAGGGGCATTTCATGTCACTGGCGGCCTGGCGGCGCTTCAGCCCGGAACAGCAGGCCGCACTGACGCGCTCTTTTGCTGATCTGGAAAAGCAGATGTGGGATTTGGCACGCACCGCGAGCAATGAGGCTTTCGCCTGCTTCCAGGGCCAGGATGCCTGCACCACGCGCAAATTCAATGTGCAGGTGGTGACACCCCCGGCGGAAGATGAGCGCCGTGTGCGTGAAGCCGTGACCGCGGTAGTGCTGCCAAGCTTCCGCGATAGCTGCAACCGCGTTTGGGCGGATTGCGCGCGGGTTTGGAATGACAGCGTTGGCAAGGCGCGCGGTTATACCATTCCCTGATATGGCGGCTGTGTTCGCCATACCGCGCCTCGGGCAAGGGACCTGGGGCATGGGTGAAGATCGCACGAAGCGCACGGCGGAAGCCGATGCGCTGCGCGCGGGGCTCGATCTTGGCATGTCCTTGATTGACACTGCCGAGATGTATGGCGAAGGCGGCGCCGAGGAAGTGGTGGGCGATGCCATTGCGGGGCGCCGCGATGGCGTTTTCATCGTCTCCAAGGTCTATCCGCATAATGCATCGCGTCGCGGCGTGGTGGCCGCCTGTGAACGCAGCCTGAAGCGGATGCGGATTGAAACGATAGATCTTTATCTGCTGCATTGGCGCGGTTCCGTGCCGCTGGCTGAAACCGTGGCGGGGTTTGAAGCGCTGCGGCAGGCCGGCAAAATCCTGCGCTGGGGCGTTTCCAATCTTGATGTGGATGACCTGGAAGAATTGGGCGCGGCCTTACCTGATTGCGCGGCGGATCAGGTGCTTCACAGCCTGGAACATCGCGGCGCTGAGTTTGATTTGCTGCCCTTTTGCGCCGATCGCGCCATGCCGGTGATGGCCTATTCCCCCGTGGGGCAGGGTGGGCGGTTACTGCGCAACCCAGCGCTTGCGGCGGTAGCGGCACGGCATGGCAAAAGCCCCGCGCAAATCGCCATTGCCTGGACACTACGCCAGCCTGGCGTGGTGAGCATCCCGAAAGCCGCGAAGCTTGCCCATGTGCGGGAAAACGCCGCAGCGCGGGAGATTGTGTTGAGCTCTGAGGATATCGCGGCACTGGATGAAGCCTTCCCGCCACCGCGGCGGAAGCGGCCCTTGGCGATGCTTTGAAATACTTGCTGCTCCGGTGATTCCCCCAAAGGGGAAACTGCACTAGCCTTCACTTATGCAAGGCAGCGATTCCAAACCGTGCTGATCGCCCTCGCCCTCACTTTGGGGTCGCTTGCGCTGCTGTCGCTGGCGGCGCCCTTGCTGGCGCGTGCGGCGCTTGGCGTCAGGCTGGTTTATGCGGGTGCGGCGCTGGTCTCCCTGGTTTTTGCGGCGGGTGGATTCGCAGGGCTGCTTTCCGCCCCCGAAACCTTGGCGCTGCCCTTCGGTCCGCCTTGGGGGGTGATGCGGCTTGCGCTTGACCCGCTTTCCGCCTGGTTCCTAGTGATCCTTGGGCTTTGCGGTGTGGCTGCTTCCGCCTTCGCCTTCGGCCATGTGAAGGGGCCTGAGGCTGCGCGGCGGCTGGTGCCCTATCCGCTATTTCTCGCCGGCATGGCGCTGACCTTGCTTGCCGCGGATGGGTTTACCCTGGTGCTGGGGTTTGAACTCATGTCCTTCGCGTCATGGGTGCTGGTCGCGCATGAACATGAACACGCGGAAAATCGCCGTGCCGCGCGGGTTTATCTGGGCTTCGCGGCCTTGGGGGGCGCGGCGCTGATCCTGTGTTTTGGCTTGCTCGCGGCTGGCGCTTCGGCGGGGGCGGGTTTCGCGGCCTTGCGCGCCACGCCGCCGGATGGCTTGCGCGCTTTGGCGATACTGGTGCTGGTGTTGATCGGCGCGGGGTCCAAGGCGGGGCTGGTGCCTTTGCATGTCTGGCTGCCTTTGGCGCATCCCGCAGCACCCAGCCATGTGAGCGCGCTGATGTCGGCGGCCATGACCAAGGTGGCGCTATATGTGCTGGCGCGTGTGATCTTTGACTTGGCCGGCCCGGCGCAGCCTCTGTTCTGGGGCGCGGTGCTGATGGCGCTTGGCTTGGCCTCGGCCATCATGGGTGCTTTGCGCGCGGCTTTGGAGGAAGACACCAAAACCCTTCTCGCCTGTTCCACCATCGAGAATGTCGGGCTGATCACTTTGGGGCTTGGCCTGGCGCTGGCGTTTCGCGCAGCGGATTTGGGCGCGCTGGCGGCTGTGGCGGCGGGGGCCGCGCTGCTGCATGCGCTGAACCACGCCATGTTCAAGACGCTGCTGTTTCTGGGCGCGGGTGAGGTGCTGCATGGCGCGGCATCGCGGCGCATGGATCGGCTGGGCGGCCTGATCCATGCCATGCCCTGGACTGCTGGCCTGGTGCTGCTGGGTGCCGCTGCCGCCGCTGCGCTGCCACCGCTTTCGGGCTTTGCCTCAGAATGGTTGCTGTTACAGGCGCTGATCGCCGCCTGGCGCGTGGGAGATTTGGCGTTTCAGATTGGCGCGGCGGCGGCAACTGCCCTGGCGGCGCTGGCCGTGGCGCTGGCGGCTGCGGCGATGCTGCGCTTTTACGGCATGGTGTTTCTGGGCCGACCGCGCAGCCCGCGTGCCGCAGGCGCTACCGAGCTTTCCGGCGTGGCGCGTGCCGCGCTGATCATGCCCGCCGCGCTGACCGTGATCTTTGGCCTGATACCGGGGCATTTGCTGGAACTCGCCGCGCCGGCGCTGCGGCTGCTGACGGGGGCAGGCGCGGGGCTATCCGCCTTGGGCGGCGTGACGGTGACCGTGGCAGAAGGCGGCGCGGGTTATGCGCCGCTGGTCGTTTTTGTGTTGTTGCTGCTGCTGGGCGGCGGCGTTGGGCTGCTCCTGCGGCGGCAGGCGCCGGGCATTGCACGCGGTCCCGCTTGGGATTGTGGCTTCATCGCGCCGCCGCATCATCTGCCCTTTGGTGATCCGGCGACGCAAGTTTCAGCCGCCGGCATGGCGCAACCACTGCGCCGCATGCTGGGCAAGACGCTGCTGGCGGCGCGCGAGAAGGTGGAAATGCCGCCCCCCGGCAATACCGCGCCCGCACGCTTGCAGGCGGGGTTTCATGATCCCGTGCTGGCGCTGATTTCCGGGCCCTTGCCGCGCGCACGTGATAGGCTGGCGGCGCTTGCGGAACGCCTGCGTGATTTCTCGCTCAGGCAATGTCTGGCGCTTGGCTTTGCGGTGTTGCTTGCGCTGATGGCGCTGCTGATTTGGCTGGAACGGACATGAGTTTCGTGACCGGCCTTCTGACGCAGCTTTTGCATCTAGCGCTGATGCTGGCGCTGGCGCCGGTGCTGACGGGCTCTGTGCGTTGGCTGAAGGCGCGGCTGATGGGAAGGCGTGGGCCGCATCCCATGCAGCCCTGGCGCGATTTTTTGAAGCTTTTGAAGAAGCGCCCGGTGCTGGCGGAAAACGCCTCCATCATTTCGCGAGCGGCGCCTTATGTCGCGGTGGCCTCCGCATTGCTTGCGGCGGCGCTGGTGCCGAGTTTTACGCGCGGCATGGTGCTGGCACCTTTCGCGGATTTACTGCTGATTGCAGGGCTTTTGGCGCTGGGGCGCTTTGCCATGGCGCTGGCGGGGATGGATGTGGGCACGGCCTTTGGCGGTATTGGTGCGACACGCGAAATGGCCTTCGCTGCGCTGGCGGAACCCGCCTTGGTTCTGGCAGCACTGATTTTCGCCATTCTGGCTGGCACAACGAATCTGGATGTGATCACTGGGATTTTTCAGGAAGGCACGCTTGGGCTGCGTGTCTCGCTCGGCTTTGCCGCGCTTGCGCTGCTGGCGGTGGCGGTGGCGGAAAACGCGCGCATCCCGGTGGATAATCCCGCGACGCATCTGGAACTCACCATGGTGCATGAGGCGATGATCCTGGAAGCATCCGGGCGGCATTTGGCGTTGTGGGAGTTTCAGGCATCGCTCCGCCTCACACTTTGGTTGGCGCTGCTGGCAGCGGCTTTTCTACCCTTCGGCATGGCGGCGCCTGGCGCGGGGCCGCTTGCCTGGGTGATGGGGCTATGCGTCTTCATCGTGAAAATGGCCGCGCTTGCCTTTGCGCTGGCAGTATTTGAATCCACGATTGCCAAGATGCGCGTCTTTCGCGTGCCGGAATTTCTGGGCGCGGCGCTGCTGCTTGGTTTGCTGGGCGCGTTATACCTTTTTGTCTCGACGGGGCTGTCATGAGCTTCGGGCAGCTTCCCTATGATTTGGCGCATTTGCTGGGTGGGGCGGTGCTGCTGCTGTCCTTTGTGCTGCTCTATCAGCGGCGCATCTCAGCGGTGATCAATGCCTTCGCGACACAAGGCGCGCTATTAGCGCTTGCCGCTGCTTGGCAGGGCTATGTGCAGGGTGCAGCGGGGCTTTATGTGACGGCGGCGATTGCCTTTGGCGCCAAGGCGGTGCTCATCCCCTATGCGCTGCATCGGCTGGTGCGGCGCTTCAATTTGCAACGCGGCGTTGATCCTGCGCTGGGCATTGGCGCTTCGCTGATTGCTGGCGTGGCTTTGGCCGGTTTCGCGATGTTGGTGGTGCTGCCGGCCACCGCCGGCCAGCGCGCCTTGGCGCGGGAAGATTTGGCGCTGGCGCTTTCCGTTGTGCTACTGGGCGGCCTGATGATGATCACGCGGCGCAATCTGATTAGCCAGGTAATCGGGCTGCTCAGCCTGGAAAATGGGTTGATCCTGGCGGCCGTAGGTGTCGCCGGCATGCCGCTGGTGATGGAGCTTTCCACCGCCGCGCTAGTGTTGATGCTGGCGGTGATTGCTGGTGTCTTTGCGCTGCAAATGGGCGAAAGCTTCCAAAGCCTGGATACAGAAAGCCTGGATACACACAGGGGGGAAGGCGAATAATGCCGCTGCCCTGGATCATGGTGTTTTTCCCCTGGGTGGGTGCGTTGGTCTTGCTCGCTTTGCCAAGGCTCCGTGTCGCGGCGGCGGTGAATATCGGCTGTGCAGGCATTTCCTTTCTGCTGGCCTTGGCGCTGTTCACGGTGCCGCATGGCGAACAGGGCTGGACGCGGATTGATGCGCTGAACCTGCCCTTTGTGCTACTGGCGTCTTTTGTGGCTTTGACCACCGCCATTTTCTCCGCGGCCACGCTGGCGGCGGAGGGTTTTGATCACTGGCGCATCCGTGCCTATCACGGCGCCTTTCAGGTCTTTCTCGGCGCGCAATATCTGGCGCTGCTTTCGGATAATCTTGGCGTGCTTTGGGTGGCAATTGAAATCGCGACTCTCGCCAGCGTGCTGATGGTGGCGGTGCATCGCACGCCGGCGGCGATGGAAGCGGCGTGGAAATTCTTCATGCTCTGTGGCTTTGGCATTGCGCTGGCGCTGTTCGGCACCATCCTGCTCTATTCCGCCGCGCAAGCGCTATTGGATGCGGAAAGCGGGCTTTCCTGGGCGGCGCTGCGGCGCGTGGCCGCGCGGTGTGATGCGGATACGCTGAACCTGGCGTTCGTATTCCTGTTGGTGGGCTATGGCACCAAGGCGGGCCTGGTGCCGCTGCATTCCTGGCTACCTGATGCACATGCGGAAGGCCCGATTGCGATTTCCGCCGTGCTATCTGGGCTTTTGCTGAACGCTGCGATGCTGGCCGTGCTGCGCGCAAAAGCCATTGTCGGCGCGCATCCCGGCACCATTGCGGTCGGGCCTTTGCTGATGGCGCTCGGCCTCGCTTCCGTGTTGCTGGCGTCGCTGGCACTTTGGCGGCGGCGAGATGCCAGGCGCTTTTTTGGCTGGAGTTCCATTGAACATATGGGCATTGCCGCTTTTGCCTTTGGCGTTGGCGGCCCGGCGGCGACGCTTGCGGGCTTACTGCATATGATCGGCCATTCACTGGTGAAAAGCGCGATTTTCTTCGGCATTGGGCGCGCCGTACAGCAAAAGGGCAGCCAGAAACTCGCGGATATTTCAGGACTGGTGGCAAGTGATCCCTGGCTTGGCTGGGGCCTTGCATTGGCGATTGGCGCCATTGCCGGGCTGCCGCCCTTTCTGCTTTTTGCTTCCGAATATGCCGTACTGAATGCGGCTATGGCAGCGCAGCCTTGGCTTGCTGTGGCGCTGGCGCTTGGGCTGGTGGTGGCGATGACGGCGTTGATCCATACGCTGCAAGCGCTATGTTTTGGTGTGGCAACGCCTGATGTGGCGCCTTCCGGCAGCGCGCTTGCGGTGCTCGTGCCGCTTTGGCTGCATTTGGCGGTAGCCTTGGTACTCGGGCTTGCCATGCCCACGCTCTTCAGCAGTTTACTCAAGGCGGCAGCGGGGATGATCGGATGATGGGGCCGGCTTCCAGCCTGATTCGCAGCGGCAATCCGCAAGGGGCAAAGCCTTGTGAGCGGTTTTTGCTCTCCCCCACCGCCTGGGGGCAATTGCCAGCGGCTTTGCAGCAGGAAACGGAATTAGCGCTGCTCGGGCTTTGGGCAGATGCAGCGCAGGTGCATGCCTGCTTCCTGCATGAACCAAGCGCGGAAGCGGTGCTGGCTTCAACACCGGCGGCAGGGTGGAATTACGCCGCGCTTTCCCCCGCGCGCCCCGGCGCTGTGCGCTTTGAACGCATGATCTTGGAACTATGGGGCCATCACGCCGAGGGTGCGGTGGATTTGCGCCCATGGCTTGATCACGGCCGCTGGAATTTGCGCCATCCGCTCGCCGCCAAACCCATCCCCTTTGCGGGAGAAGCCCCACAGCCGGAATTCCTGCCGGTGGAAGGGGAAGGCATTCACCAAATCCCCGTCGGCCCGATTCACGCCGGCGTCATTGAACCCGGACATTTCCGCTTTTCCGTTCAGGGAGAAGTGGTGGTGCGGTTGGAACAGCGGCTTGGCTATACGCATAAGGGCGCGCTTTCGCTCATGCTTGGCACGTCGCCCCGTGCCGCTGTGCGTTATGCGGCGCGGCTTTCCGGTGACACAACGGTTGCGCATTCCTGGGCGTTTTCTGCGGCGGTGGAAGCAGCGCTTGGTGTCACGCCACCACCTCGCGCACTGCATCTCCGCGCGCTGATGCTGGAATTGGAACGCATCCATAATCATCTGAATGATTGGGGCTTCGTCTGCAACGACGCAGCCTTCGCCTTCCCCCATGCGCGCTGCGGTTTTCTGCGCGAAGGCGTGCTGCGCGCCATTGCCGCCGCTTTCGGCCATAGGCTGATGATGGACCGCGTTTTGCCAGGTGGTGTCGCGCCCGATATCGCGCCGCGAGGAGCCGAGGCGATTCTAGCCGCACTGGATGCGGTGGAAGCGGAAATCCCATCGCTGATGCAGATTTATGAGGCGCATGCTAGTTTGCAGGATCGGGTGGTGACAACAGGATATCTGCGCCCCGATCTGGCATGTGCCTTCGCCGCGGGCGGGCATGTGGGCCGCGCTTCTGGGCGCGGTTTTGATGCGCGTCGCCTGCCGCAAAGCCAACCCTATCCAACGTTGCGTTTCGACGTGCCGGTGTTGGAAGCAGGCGATGTGGATGCGCGGGTGCGGATTCGTGTGTTGGAACTCGGCCAATCCATTGCGCTTGTCAGGCAAATCCTGGCCAGCCTCCCATCCGGCGAGTTGATGGCGCCTTTGCCGGTGCGCGCCGGCGAAGGTGTGGCGATGATTGAAGGCTTTCGCGGTGAATGCCTGCATTGGATCAGCCTGGATGATGGCGGGCTGATCCGCGCGCTTTTCCCGCGCGATCCTTCCTGGCTGCAATGGCCGCTTTTGGAAGCGGCGATTGAAGACAATATCGTCGCCGATTTCCAACTATGCAATAAATCCTTCAATTGTTCCTATAGCGGAGTGGATTTGTGATGCTGTGGCCGAAGCTCGCCCGCGCGCTTTTCGCGAAGCCCCTCACGGATAATGCGCCGCTGGTGCCGCGTGAGACCATTCAGGCACTCGGCGAAAGACTGGCCGCCACCAGCCGCGCGCGGCTTGGCCGCAGCCTTGCGATCAGGGAAGTGGATAGCGGTTCCTGCAATGGCTGCGAATTGGAAGTGAATGCGTTGCAAAATGTCGCCTATGATCTGGAACGCTTTGGGCTGCGCTTTGTCGCCTCCCCCAAGCATGCTGATGTGCTGCTGGTGACGGGCCCCGCATGTCTGAACATGCGCGAGGCATTGGAACGCGCCCTGGCCAGCACGCCCGAACCACGCTGGGTGGTGGCAGCGGGCGATTGCGCCGTGGATGGTGGCGTCTTCAAGGGTTCCTATGCGGTGGAAAACGGCATTGCCGCCGTGCTGCCGGTGGATTTGCTGATCCCGGGCTGCCCGCCTACGCCCGCGCAATTGCTGGAAGGGCTGCTTTCCCTGCTGGAAACAGAATCGGCAAAAAAATAGGGCCGGCTGGATTTAACCAGCCAGCCCAAAGGTACCATCCGAAGACGGACCAGTTGCGGCGCGGCATGCCGGGAATGAGCCGCGCGACACAGTTAGAATGCCAGCCCTCACCTCTCGCCCTCGTGTGCGGTAGCTTAATTTTTATCAAGAATGTTAGGGGCCTTCAGATCAGGCAAAGCTCAACCAAGTCTCGCCGCAGCTTGGGCGGCAGGGCATCCAGGCCACGGGTTGGCGGGCGGGCCTGGTTCACATCCGCCGGCGCTTCTTCCGGCTTCAAATAGCGCCAGCCCTGGAAGGGCTTCATCTGGCGGGCTTCCACTGGCACCAGCGTGGGGTCCAGCAGCAGGGCCGCGCAGGGGGATTTATCGTCCCATTCTTCCTCGCGGATTTCCAGAATGCGCTGGCGTACGCGGATGAAGCCGCCAATCACCCAATAGATGGAGCCGCCATTGCAGAGTTCCTCCACGCGCTTCGGGAACATGCGCGTCCAGGCGCGCAAGGGCGGGTCTTCCTTCAGGCGGATTGCTTGCAAGGCCGCCAGCGCCGCGACATCCTTGGGACCGACCGAGAGTTTGATGAGGTTCAACACGAAGCCTCAATGGCCGGAAGCGCCCCGAGTCGGCAAGTGCCTTAGGTCAAAGCGCGCCAACCAATATCCCGCCGGCAAAACCCGCCCGGCCAATCGAGCAGGTCCACGGCGGCATAGGCGGCATCGCGTGCTTCGCGCAAAGTCTTGCCGGTGGCCGAGATACCCAGCACGCGGCCGCCGGTGGCAATCAAGGCACCATCTTCGCGCCGCGCCGTGCCGGCATGGAACACCTGCACGCCCGGCACTTGGCCCGCCGCTTCCAGGCCGTGGATTTCGCTGCCCTTGGCGTAGCTGCCCGGATAACCCTGCGCGGCCATCACCACCAGTATCGCATGCAGCGCCTCCCAACGCAGATCAAAGCGCGCCAATTCGCCATCGCAGGCGGCGAGCAAGGCCGGCAGCAAATCGGATTTCAAGCGCAGCATCAGCACCTGACATTCCGGATCCCCAAAGCGTACGTTGAATTCAATCAGCTTCGGTCCTTCCGCCGTGATCATCAGCCCGGCGAAAAGCACGCCTTTGAAGGGCGCACCGCGCCCTGCCATTTCGGCCAGCACCGGGCGGATGATGCGCGCCATGACATCGTGCTGAAGTGCCTCAGTGAAAATCGGCGGCGGCGAGTAAGCGCCCATGCCGCCAGTATTGGGGCCGGTGTCGCCATCGCCCACGCGCTTATGGTCCTGCGCGGCACCCAGCGGCAAAGCGGTGGCGCCATCACACAGCGCGAAGAAGCTGATTTCCTCACCCACCAGGCATTCTTCGATGACTACGGAAGCCCCCGCCGCGCCATGGATGCGGTCTTCCATGATATCGGCAATGGCGGCTTCGGCTTCGGCAATAGTCGCGGCCACCACCACACCCTTGCCGGCGGCGAGCCCATCGGCCTTCACCACAATCGGCGCGCCCTTTTCGTGAATATAGGCACGCGCAGCTGAGGCATCGGTGAAGCGCGCCCAGGCGGCCGTGGGCGCGCCGGCGGCATCTGCCACTTCCTTGGTGAAGGTTTTGCTGCCTTCCAGCCGCGCGGCGGCGGCAGAAGGGCCAAAGCATTTCAGGCCCGCGGCAGCGCAGGCATCGGCCAAGCCGAGCGTGAGTGGCGCTTCCGGCCCAACCACCACCAGATCAATGGCCTTGTCCTTGGCGAAGGCAACCAGGCTGGGAATATCCTCGGCGCCGATGGCGACACATTCCGCCACTTCTGCAATGCCGGCATTGCCTGGCGCACAAAACAGCTTTGTCAGCAGCGGCGATGCCGCCAATGCCCAGCAGAGCGCGTGTTCGCGGCCACCGCCACCCACCACCAGAACGCGCATTGCACCCCTCGCCGATCAGTTTGCAAAGCGGTGATTACGCCTTGCGTTGCTTGGCGCCAAGGTGGGTTTCAGCCGAGCCTGTTTGGGTCCGAATCCAGCGCGTAGCCGGCGGAACGCACCGTGCGGATCAGATCAACCTCGTGATCCTGATTGATGGCCTTGCGCAGTCGGCGGATATGCACATCCACGGTGCGCGGTTCCACATGGATATCGCGGCCCCAAACGGCATCCAGCAATTGTTCGCGCGCAAAAACGCGGCCCGGATGCTGAAGGAAGAATTCAAGCAGCCGGTATTCTGTTGGGCCCAAATGCAGCGGCCGCCCGTCGCGCGTCACGCGATGTGCATCCTGATCCATGGCAATTTCAGCGTAGGTAAGCGTGCCTTTGGAAGCCACGCGACCAGACCGGCGCAGCAAGGCGCGGATGCGCGCAATCACATGCTCCATCGCAAACGGCTTGGCAATGTAATCATCCGCGCCGATATCTAGCGCGCGTACCGCATCCTGGTCTTCCGTGCGGGCGGTCACCATGATGATGGGCAAATCGCGCGTTTCAGCGCGGCGGCGGAGCTGACGGCAAACCTCAATGCCCGATAGCGACGGCAGCATCCAATCCAGCAGCATGACATCAGGCCGCGCTTCGGCCACACGCAGCAGCGCTTCCTGGCCATCAGCGGCTTCATCCACACGAAAACCCTGCTTTTCCAGATTGTAGCGCAACAGGGTCAGCAGCGGTGCCTCATCTTCCACGATCAGCACCGTGGGCTTGGCGAGGCTGCTGTAGTTTTCTGCCATCATGCCCATACCTATTCTCCTGGTGCGCGGACGACGGCGAAGGCGGAGGTATCGCCCTTGGGCCGATCTTCCGGCAGGGTTTCACCGCGCACGGCGAAGTGGATACGCTCCGCGATGTTCGTGGTGTGATCGCCAATGCGTTCCAGATTTTTGGCGATGAACAATAAATGCGTCGCGGCGGTGATATTGCGCGGGTCTTCCATCATATGCGTCAGCATTTCGCGGAAAATGCCGTTATAGATTTCATCCACCGGTTCATCCGCGGCCCAGACGCGTTCCGCCGCATCAGCATCGCTATGCACCAGCGCATCCATGGCGGCCTTCAGGTTTTCCTGCACCAGATGCGCCATGCGTTCAAAGCCATTCATGCTGCCAAGCCCAGGCAGGGAGGCAAGAACGATGGACCGCTTGGCCGCATTGGCCGAGTAATCGCCGATACGTTCCAGATCATTGGAAACCTTCATGCAGGCAATGATCAGGCGCAAATCCGCGGCCATGGGCTGACGCAGCGCGAGTAGCGTGACGCAAAAGCCTTCGATTTCGCGTTCAAGCTGGTCAATCTGGAGATCGCGCTGCACTACCTCGCCGGCCAAATCACTATCCCGGCGCACCAGGGCGCGGGTGGCATCCGCCACCTGGCGTTCCACCAGCCCGCCCATGCGTGCGATCATGTCGCGCAGCTTGCGCAAATCCTCATCATAGCTGCGGACGATATGGTCTGTCGGCATGTGTTTCTCTCCTGCCTGGCTCAGCCAAACCGGCCGGTGATGTATTCTTGCGTCTTCGGGTGCTTGGGCGCGGTGAACAACTGCGCCGCCGGCGCCACTTCAATCAGCTCACCCAGATAGAAAAACGCGACCTGATCCGCGCAACGCGCAGCCTGCTGCATGTTGTGCGTGACGATGGCAATGGTGAAATCGCGCTTCAATTCGTCAATCAGCTCCTCGATCTTCAAGGTACTGATGGGATCAAGGGCGGAGGTTGGTTCATCGAATAGAATCACCTCAGGCCGCACGGCGATGGTGCGGGCGATGCAAAGCCGCTGCTGCTGCCCGCCAGAAAGGCCAAGGGCGGAACGGTCCAGCCTATCCTTCACCTCATTCCAGATGGCGGCGCGCGTCAGCGCCCATTCAATGCGTTCACCCATTTCGGACTTGGAAAGCTTCTCATGCAGGCGAATGCCGAAGGCGATGTTTTCGTAAATCGTCATCGGGAAAGGGGTGGGCTTCTGGAACACCATGCCCACCTTCGCGCGGAGAGAATTAATGTCCGTGGAATCGGCAATAATGTTTTCGCCGTCCATCATCACCTCACCCGTCGCGCGCTGGCCAGGGTAAAGGCTGTACATACGGTTCAGCACGCGGAGCAGCGTGGATTTGCCGCAGCCGGAAGGCCCGATCATGCCGGTGACCTGCCGGTCCGGCAGATCAAGCTTGATTTCCTTCAGCGCGCGGTTATCGCCATAGAAGAAATCCAGATTGCTGATCGCCACGCGCGCAGTGTTCAGCGCGGCTTCTGACCGCGCTTGCATGCCGCCGAAGCTTGTCGTTGCGGCGCCTTGGTTTTGCGTTTCGGTGGAAAGGCTCATTTTCTCCGTCCTTCCGGTCAGATGCGGCTGCGCAGCAATGTGCGCGCCAGAATATTGAGGCTGAGTACGCCCAAGGTGATCAGAAGCGCGCCGGCCCAGGCAAGCGCAATCCAATCCTCAAATGGCGAACCGGCAAAGGCATAGATAGTCACCGGCAGGCTCGACATCGGCTTTGAAAGATCCGTGGACCAGGCGTTATTGCCGAGCGAGGTGAACAGCAGCGGCGCGGTTTCACCCGCCACGCGGGCAACGGCCAGCAAGATGCCAGTGATAATGCCGGCAATGGCAGCGCGCCAGCAGATCAGCACGATCATTTTCCACTTCGGCGCACCAAGCCCAACCACTGCTTCACGCAGCGTATTCGGGATCAATTGCAGCATGTCTTCCGTGGTACGCACCACAATGGGAATGACAATGATGGCAAGCGCGGCGATGCCGGCCCAGCCGGAGAACCCGCCAAAGGGCAACACCAGGATCTGATAGACAAACAACCCGATCAGGATGGACGGCGCGGAGAGCAGAATGTCCGAGACAAACCGCACCGCATTTCCCAACCAGGAATCCTTGGCATATTCGGCCAAATAGGTGCCAACCAGCATGCCGATGGGCGTGCCGATTGCAGTGCCGATCAGGGATTGGATCAGGCTGCCCACAATGGCGTTCAACAGCCCGCCCTCGGAACCAGGCGCCGCGGTAACATGGGTGAAGACCCGCAGCGACATGGCTTCAAAACCACGATAAAACAGCGTGATCAGGATCGAAGCCAAAAGCACCAGACCAATGATCGTCGCCGCGAGGCAAAGCGTGCGAATGATCCTATCCGTCCGCTTGCGCGAAGCGCCAAGCCGCGCGGCCGTGGCAACATCCTTGCGCGGGCCGGGATGGGACATGGAGGAAAGGGCGAGCGACATGGTTCAGACCTTCAGCCGCGACCGCAGCAGATAGCGCGATGTGGCCAAGACCACAAAGGAAAGCACGAAAAGGATGAAGCCAAGCGCCAGCAAGGATGCCAGCTTCAAGCTGCCTATTTCGCTCTCACCAAACTCCAGCGCGACGAGGGAGGCGATGGTATTCCCCGGCCCAAAAAGAGAGGTCGAAATCCGGTTCGCATTGCCGATCACGAAGGTTACCGCCATGGTCTCTCCCAGGGCGCGACCAAGGCCGAGCATGATGCCGCCCACAACGGAAATCCGCGTATAGGGAATGACAACACCTTTCATCACTTCCCAGTTCGTGGCGCCAAGACCATAGGCGCTTTCCTTATAGACGGGCGGGACCTGTTCAAACACATCGCGCATGGTGGCTGCGATGAAGGGCAGCACCATAATGGCCAGGATGAAGGCCGCGGTGAATAACCCCGTACCGAAAGGCGGACCCTGAAACAGGAAGCCGATCAGCGGCAATTCCCCAAACGTATCAATGATGAAGGGCTGCACATGCTGCGCAAAGGCCGGCGCGATGACGAAAAACCCCCACATGCCATAAATGATGGAGGGCACCGCGGCCAGAAGTTCCACCGCCGTGCCGACCGGCCGGCGCATCCAGGGCGGCGCCAATTCCGTCAGAAAGAAAGCAACGCCAAAAGCCAAGGGTACGGCCAGAATGATGGCCAGAATGGCGGTGACGATGGTGCCATAGATGGAAACACCGGCGCCGAATAATTCCTTGACCGGGTCCCAATCCGTGGAGGTCACGAAGGCGAGACCAAAGGCGCGAAAGGCCGGCAAGCCGGCGATGAGAAGCTCAATGATCAGGGCGCCGAGCAGGATCAGCACGAATATGCCGGCGGCCTGACACACCAGGGCAAAGACCTTATCCCCCAGGCTGCTACCACGACGGCTGGCGGCTCGGGGAGGGGTGGCGGATACGGAAGCCAAGGGTCACCCCCGGGTTAGAATTGGGTAGAAGCCCCCGCAGGCAAGGCCTGCCTGCGGGGAAAATGAGCGTCAGGCGCCGAAGCTTTGACGCCAGGCGGCGCGAACTGCGTTATGCACCGATTCTGGCAGCGGGATGTATTCAAGCTCGGCCGCCAATTGGCTGCCATTGGTGAAGGCCCAATCAAAGAAGCGGCGCACATTGGCGCTGCGTGCGGCATCCGTTGGGTTGGTAGGCAGTAGGATGAAGGTGGGCGCCACAATCGGCCAGGATTCAGGGCCAGCCTGGTCAATCACATTAGCGGCAAAGCCAGGCACGGACCAATCAGCGGCGGACGCGGCGGCCATGAAGCTTTTGTGTTCAGGCTTCACGAAATTGCCGGCATTGTTGCGGATTTGCGTCGTGACCAACTTATTGGTGATGGCGTAGGCGTTTTCCACATAGCCAATGGCGCCGCGCACATTGCGCACCGTGCCGGCGACGCCTTCATTACCGCGCGCACCGGTACCGGCGGGGAAGCGCACCGAAGTGCCCACGCCAACCTTTTCCTTGAATTCAGGGGAAACGGCGGAAAGGTAAGACACCCACACAAACGTCGTGCCCGAACCATCCGCGCGATAGGCCGGCGCAATGGTAAGGTTCGGCAGCGAAAGACCCGGGTTCAGGGCGACGATCTGCGCGTCATTCCAGCGCGTGATCTTGCCGAGATAGATATCAGCCAGCAAAGGGCCGGTCAGGCGAAGCTGATCTTCAGCGATGCCCGGAATATTCACAATGGCGACCAGCGAGCCCATCACGGTGGGGAATTGCAGCAGGTTGGCTTCGGTCAATTGCTGGGCATTCAAGGGCGCATCAGTGCCACCGAAATCCACCGTGCGGTTGCGGATCTGGTTGATGCCAGCGCCCGAACCAACGGATTGGTAATTCACCTGAATGCCAGTGGGCGTGCGCGCCGCTTCCGCCCATTTCTGATAGATCGGGTTGGGAAAGGTCGCGCCCGCGCCTGTGATCTGGGCTGTCTGGGCCTTCGCACCGAAAACGGGAAGGGTGAGGGCGGCGCTGGCGCCAAGAAGAAGGGATCGCCTGTTCACAGGAATGCTCCGATTGCTTTGCCAAACCGCTCCGACTGGGCGGCCTTGCGCTTCTAGAAAGGCCCCGCGACTCTTCGATTGCATTTTTATGAAGGTTTTATGACAAGCCTCCGGACAAGTCCCGGCGTTATCCACCGATCTATCTGTACCAACCAGGCCGGCGCTTCGCCTGGAAGGCGGCCAGACCTTCCCGCCCCTCGGGCGCGGCGCGCTGCATCCAGCCCTCCTGCGCCAATTGCGCCACCTGGCGGGGGCAAAGCGTGAGCCCATTGGCCTCCAGGAAGGAGGTTTTGGTCATGGCAATGGCAGTGGGCGCAGAGAGCATCATTTGGTCAATGATATGGGCAAGGCGCGCTTCGATGGCGTCCGCCACTACCACCTCATGCACCAGGCCGATCCGAAGGGCCTCGGCCGCATCGAAGCGTTCGCCGGTGATGGCGTAGCGGCGGGTTTGGCGAAGGCCCAAAGCATCCACCATATGCGTGCTGATGGGCGTGGGGGCGACGCCCACGCGTACTTCCGTAATGCCGAATTGCGCCGCTGGGGTCGCCAGCGCCACATCAACGCAGCAGGTAATGCCAACGCCGCCGCCAAAACAGGCACCCTGGATCACGGCGAAGGTCGGTTTGGGGAATTCATTCAGCTTACGCATAGCTTCGGTGGTGGCCATGGAGGCTGCGAAGGCGGGCTCCGGCGGGTAGGCCGCCACTTCCGCCAGCCAATCAATATCCGCCCCGGCCTGGAAATGCGCCCCGGCGCCGCGGATGACCAGGCCACGAATGGCGGCATCGGGGCGGAGTTGATCGAGCCCGGCAATCAGCCCTTCCAGCATGGCGGCGTTATAGGCATTGCCCTTGTGGGGGCGGTTCAGCGTGGCGGTGGCGATGCCGCGCGCGTCAATGGTGAGCAGCACGGGTGGGGCTGTTTCGGTCATGGCAGGCTTCCTTGGCTTGGGCGCATTCTCTCCCCTTGCGGGCGTTGACGCCAGACCTGGGCGGGCTAAGGGTTGCGGCCTTATTTGCGGAGATCAGCCATGCCCGCTTCCCGTCCCACACTCAGCGGCCCGCGCCATGCGATTTCGGCGGGGCATTATTTGGCGGCCTCTGCCGGCTATGCGGTGCTGGAAGCGGGCGGCAATGCGGTGGATGCGGGCTGCGCGGCCGGTATCGCCCTTGGTGTGCTGCTGCCGGATTTGGTGAATGTGGCGGGTGTCGCGCCCATCATGATCCGGCTGGCCAATGGCCAGGTGGAAACCATCGCGGGGCTTGGCCATTGGCCAGCGTCTCTGCCGCCAGATGTCTTTATGCGCGAACATGGCGGGAAGATTCCGCAAGGGGTGCGCCGCACCGTGGTGCCGGCCGCGCCGGATGCCTGGATTACGGCTTTGGAACGGCATGGCACCATGGGGTTCGGCGATGTGGCGCAATATGCCATTCGCTACGCGGCGGAAGGTTTTGCCGTGTATCCGCTGCTCGCGGAAAGTGTTTCGGCGCATGTCGCGGAATATGCGCGCTGGCCATCCAATGCGGCGATTTTCCTGCCTGGCGGCGCACCGCCGAAGGTGGGTGAGCGTTTTGTGCAAAGCGACCTAGCGCAGAGCCTGACTTACATGGTGGATGAAGAAAAGCGCGCTGCCGGTAAAGGCAGGCTTGCGGGGTTGGCGGCGGCGCATGCGGCGTTTTATCGCGGCGATATCGCGCGGGAAATCGTGGCCTTTCAGCGCCGCGAAGGCGGCTTCCTGACCATGGCCGACATGGCAGGTTTCCATTCTCGGCTGGAACCCGCCATCACGCACCGCTGGCGTGGGCATGAGGTGATTACCTGTGGCCCCTGGTGCCAGGGCCCGGCGCTTTTGGAAGCCCTGCTGTTGATGGAATGCGCCGGGCTTGATGGGCTGGAACATAATTCGGCTGAATATCTGCATCTTTTCACGGAATGCGTGAAAGCCGCCATGGCGGATCGCGAATATCATTTCGGTGATCCCGCCTTTATTGATGTGCCGATTGATGCGCTGCTGTCAGATGCGCATCTGGCAGCACGCGTTGCGGAAATGGACCCGGTGCGCGCGCATCCTTCTATGTATCCACCCCTGCTCGGCGCGGGGCGCGCGGCGGATGGGCCGGTGCGGCGCGATTTGCCGACGATTGAAGCCGATACATCCTATGTCGCAGTTGTGGATCGTTGGGGCAATGCCTTCAGCGCCACGCCTTCCGATGGGTCCTGGAATTCGCCAGTAGTGCCGGGGCTTGGCCTGATCCCTTCCAATCGCGGCAGCCAGAGCCGGCCTGATCCCACGCATCCCGCCGGCGTGGCACCTGGCAAGCGCCCGCGCCTGACGCCAAACCCCGCCATGGTGGTGACGCGCAGCGGTGGCGTGATGCCCTTAGGGACGCCGGGCGGTGATGTGCAAATTCAGGCCATGTTGCAGGTGATGTTGAATGTGCTGCATTTCGGCATGGAATTGCAGGAAGCGATCGAAGCGCCGCGCGTTTCATCCTATGCTTTCCCATCATCCTTCGCGCCGTTTGATTATTTCCCGCGCCGGCTTGCGGTAGAAACGCGCATTCCTGAAGCGACGCGCAATGCGCTGGCCGGGCGCGGGCATGACATCAAGGAATGGTCGGATATTACCTGGCTTGCCGGCAGTGTGGAGGCGGTGATGTCAGACCCCGCAACAGGGCTGGTGCGAGCGGGGGCTGATCCACGGCGCCCGGCCTATGCGATTGCGGGATGAGCGAGGCAGCCGATAGCGGGGCGCTGCTTGATCAGGCCATGGCGCGCCTGGAGGCGCGGGATTTCGGCGCCGCCGCCACGCTGTTCAATCGCGCCATAGCGCTTGGCCGTGACGCGCCAGAAATTCGCAATAATCTGGGACAAGCACTACGTTTTTCCGGTGACCGGGCAGGGGCCGAAGCGGCATTTCGTGAAGCGCTCAGCCAGCGCCCGACCTATGTGCGCGCTGCCGCCAATCTGGTGGCGTTGCTTTTGCCCGCAAGCGCCGATGCGGCGGCTGAGGTGATCTCCGAAGCGCTGGCCGCCGGCGCCGGAGAGGATTTGCACCGCGCCGCTGCCGGGTTGTGGCGTGATGCCGGGCGGCCTGACCGCGCCATTTTCCATTTGCAGGCGCTGCTGGAAGCATCGCCGGGCGATACGCTGATGCGGAGCGAATTGGGCACGACGCTGATGGGTTTGGGCCAGCCAAGTGCCGCGATTCCGCATTTGGCGCGCGTCGCCCAAGAATTGCCGGATCGCGCCGATGCCAAGGTGAATCATGGTCTGGCCTTGCAGCAATCGGGCGATATTGGCGCGGCCATGGCCGTACAGCGCCGCGCCATTGCGCAGGACCCGCTTTGCCGTCCCGCTTGGCAAAACCTGTTGCTGGGTTTGAATTACATGCAGGGCATCACCGCAGAGGAAGTGTCGGCGGCGCATCGTGCCTATGCCGCGCGCTTTGCCCGCCCAGCCCCCGCGACTTTCGCCAATACGCCCGATCCGGATCGGCGATTGCGCATTGGCATGCTGTCCGGTGATTTTCGCCAACATCCTGTTGGGTATTTTCTGGAAGCGGCAATTGCGGCGCATCAGCGCGCGGGATTTCACCTGACAGCTTACGATGTCGGCAAACGCGCGGATGCCACTACGGCGCGACTGCGCGGGCTTTTCGATACTTGGCAGCCAGTAGGGGCGCTGGAAGACGCCGCGATTGTTGCGCAAATCCGCGCCGATGCGATTGATATTCTGGTGGATCTGACGGGCCATACGGAGGCGAGCCGCATTGGCGTGATGGAATATCGCCCCGCGCCGGTGCAGGTAAGCTGGATCGGCTATGCCAATACCAATGGTGTAGCAGCGATAGATTGGATCATCGCCGATGCCGTGGCGCTGCCGCCGGAAGATGAGGCGCTTTATATCGAAAAACCGCTCCGGCTGCCGGGCTGCTATTTGTGCTACACCCCGCCGAAGCAAGCCGTGGCGCCGAGCCCACCGCCGATGCTGCGCCAGGGCCATGTGACCTTTGGCTGCTTCAATAACCTCGCTAAGATCAATGATGAGGTGCTGAGCGCCTGGGCTGCGATTCTGGCCCGCCTGCCCGAGGCACGGCTTTTGCTGAAAACGGCCGTGCTACGGGAAGCGGCGACTGCGCAAAAACTCCGCGCACGTTTCGTGGCCGTGGGGGGCGATGTTACGCGCCTTGATCTGGAAGGCCATAGCCCGCGCGCCGATTACTTTGCGCGCTATGCCACAGTGGATTTCATGCTGGACCCCTTCCCCTTTCCGGGCGGCACTACAACGGCCGAGGCGATTCATGCCGGCGTGCCAAGCCTGACACAGCGCGGGCGCGGCGGCATGATCAGCCGCAATGGCGAAACGCTGCTGAGCGCGGTTGGGTTACAGGATTGGATTGCTGCGGATACGGCGGATTACATCGAAAAGGCCGTGGCATTTGCAAAGGATGGGCAAGGGCTGGCCACGATCCGTGCCCGGCTTTCGTTGGGGCCTTTGGGTGATGCTGCTACCTATGCCCGGGGCTTGGAAGCCGCCTGGCGCTTGATTTGGCGTGACTGGTGCGCGCGCCAAGGGGGCAGATGAGGGGTGATTTCACCCGCCGCAGAAAAAGTCTAGAAAGCGCTGTCCTGGCCCGCCTGGCGGAATGGTAGACGCAGCGGACTTAAAATCCGCAGCCCGCAAGGGTGTGGGGGTTCAAGTCCCCCGGTGGGCAGGGTTCGGTATAAATCAGGCAGAGGGCTCCTGCAGGGGCGAAGGCCCGTTCCCGAAGCTTTACGGTGACAGCAGATCGCTACAGCGCTACCCCGAACCTAGGATGAAGCGTCTCCGCCAATATCCCAGAGATACCCGGTGCATGCCATTCGATGACCAGATGGTATTGACCTCGCCCAAGTGCCGCTGCCCTGCTATGCTTATTCCTATTGAAGACCTCAGGTTTTCAAGATGACCAGGAAAGACAAGTCGCATGCCTGATACCGCCGTAATGCATACTCCCCGTCATTCTGTTACCACTGAACATTACGATGTACTGATCGTTGGCGCGGGAATTTCAGGCGTTGGGGCGGCCTATCACCTCACCACGCAGTGCCCAGACAAAAGCTTCGTGGTGCTGGAAAATGAGGAGACATTTGGCGGAACATGGTGGACGCATAAATATCCCGGCATTCGTTCAGATAGCGATCTTCATACCTTCGGCTATCGGTTCAAACCTTGGCGCGGCGCCCCCATAGCAACCGCCGAAGAAATCCTCCGCTACATGGGCGAAGTCATATCAGAAAATGATATCGCGAAGCATATTCGTTATCGCCATCATATCACCCATGCAGCTTGGGACAGTAAGTCCAAGCTTTGGACCCTAGAGGTTTTCGACAAGGCCAAGGAAGTTGCCCGCCGCTTCACCTGCGGATTTTTGTATATGTGCCAGGGTTATTATCGCCATCGCCAAGGCTATATGCCTGAATGGCCAAATGTCTCAGCCTATCAGGGCCGCTTGGTTCATTCGGAAGAATGGCCGGAAGATCTGGAATATGCGGATAAGCGCATTCTGGTCATTGGTTCCGGGGCAAGTGCCGCAACCATCATCCCGGCCATGGCATCCAAGGCAGCCCATGTCGTTATGCTGCAGCGATCCCCCACCTATTTCCGCGTTGGCCGCAATGTGATCGAGATTGCCGAGGAATTGCGCAGCCTTGGCATTTCAGAAGACTGGATCCATGAAATCACGCGCCGAAAGATTCTGTTCGAACAGGATAAATTCGCCAAAATGACCTTTTCCCAGCCAGAAAAGGTCAAGGAAGCCCTATTGGATGGCATTCGCGGCATCGTCGGTGACGATTATGATATCGCTACTCATTTCACGCCCAGATATCGCCCCTGGCGCCAACGCATGGCCTTTGTCCCGAATGGTGATCTTTTCCATGGCATCGCCAGCGGCAAGGCGAGTGTTGTTACCGACGAAATCGAACGATTTTCGGAAAAAGGCATCGTGACCAAATCCGGCCAGGAGATTGAGGCAGATATCGTCGTGGCTGCTACCGGCTTCAACTTGAATATTCTGGGTGATATCGCCTTTGAAATTGATGGAAAGCCACTCGATTTCCATGAAACGGTCACCTATCGCGGCATGATGTTTACTGGCATTCCGAATATGGTCTGGGTCTTCGGCTATTTCCGGGCATCATGGACGCTGCGCGCGGATTTGGTCGGGGATTTTGTCTGTAAATTGCTGAAGCATATGGATGCAGGCGGCAAAAAGCAGGTTGAGGTCGCCCTGCGTGAGGAGGACCATAACATGCCAATCCTCCCGTGGATTGATTCGGAAAATTTCAATCCAGGCTATCTGATGCGAGGCATGCATCTGTTGCCGCAACGCGGCGACAAGCCGGAATGGATGCATAATCAGGATTACTGGGCGGAAAAGGATGAATTCCCCAGGATAGACCTGCACGATTCTGCCTTTGTATATACGTGATGCGCTTCAGGCGGCGTGGCGCGCTGTTGCCATAGCGGCACCCAGAACCATTTCAGCACATTTCTCGCCGATCATGATGCAAGGCGCATTGGTATTGCCGCTTGTCAGCGTTGGCATGATGGAAGCATCCGCCACGCGTAGCCCCTCAATGCCATGTACCCGAAGTTCAGGGTCCACAACCGCCATTGCGTCCTGGCCCATCTTGCAGGTGCCTACGGGGTGATAGGTGGTCTCAGCGGTGTTGCGCACCCATTCCAGGAGGTCGGCGTCCGACTGGATCTGCGCGCCCGGCGCAATCTCCTGCCCTGTCATTTCCTTCAAGGGAGAGGTCGCCATCAGCTCCCGTCCCGTGCGAATAGCGGCCAATAATCCATCACGATCATGTTGTGCAGACAGGAAATTGAAGCGGATCGCCGGCGCTTCGGCCGGATTGGCTGATTCTATATGGATTGATCCGGTGCTTTCGGACCGGAGCACATTGATGTTCATGGTGATGCCGCGGCGCTTCGCAATTCGCCTCTCCTGGTTCACCATCTCATACAGAAAGGGCAGCACGGAAATCGTGGCATCCGGCGCCTCCAAACCCGCGCGCGTACGGAAATACATGCGTATCGGCACCGCCGTGCGCGCCAGAAAGCCATCGCCGAATAGCGCGTATTTTGCGGCCTCCCGCACCAGGCGCCAGCCGCGCGCATTGTCGTTGAAGGTGGCGTTGCGTGCAATGATTTCAAACTTCACGCGCGGCGAATAATGGTCCCGCAAATTCTCACCAACACCCTTCAGCGGATGTACTGGCGTAATCCCGTGGGCGCGCAGCAGATCCGGCTGACCTATACCCGATAATTCAAGCAGCTTAGGCGAATTGATCGTGCCAGAGCAGACAATCACCTCTCCTGCGGCCCGCGCCTCACGTGGTTGACCATGGAGCATATAGCGTACACCAAGACAGCGCCTGCCTTCCAGAATAAGGGTCTGCACCAAGGCGTCTTTTTCAATCGTCAGATTAGGTCGGCCGCGCGCCGGGTCCAGATAGGCGAAGGCAGTGCTTTGGCGACGCCCCCTCGCGATCGTTACCTGTGACATGCCAATGCCTTCCTGACGCACGCCGTTGAGATCCGGATTATAGGGAAGGCCGATCTTGCCCGCCGCTTCGATCATTTTTTCGAGCAAAGGCACCTGGTGGCGTGGCGTATCGGTCACGCGCAACGGGCCGCTTCGGCCGCGCAGCGCATCATCGCCGCCATCATAGCTTTCCATGCGCTTGAACACCGGCAATACATCATCCCAACTCCAACCGCGATTGCCGAGCTGCGCCCAATGATCATAATCTTGCGGTTGGCCACGCATGAACACCATGCCATTGATGGACGATGTGCCCCCGAGCATCTTGCCACGCGGCACCTCAATACGCCGCCCGCCTGATCCCTCATCGGGTTCTGAGGTAAAGCACCAATTCACCGCGGGATTGTTGATCAATTTGGAAACGCCGGCGGGCACGCGGGACCAAAAGAAATCACTGCCTTCAATGCCTGCTTCAAGCAGCAATACCCTATACCGGCCGCTCTCACTCAACCGCGCAGCAAGCGTAGCGCCGGAAGAACCTGCACCAATGACGATAAAATCATGCATAGGGCTGGACATGCGGTTACGGCTCCCTTGGGTGTTTCCTGCCCAGCATGGACATGCCCGACGCAGAGGATAAGACTGGACATTAGGGGACAGGCGCGGCGCCTCCAAGAGGAGCGGTGGCCTTCCAAGACCGGTATTCATCGGTCATCGTATTTTGCGTATGTTTTGAAGGGTCGAGAAATGAAGGAACAGATCGCCGTTTTTGGCATGGGTCAGATGGGGGCGAATATGGCCGCCCGCCTTACTGAAAAAGGCTTTGATGTCCTTGGGTATGACATCAACCCAGCGCGCCGCCAGGAATTGGCCGAGCGTCAGGTCGCTGTAGCGGAGACGGTTGACGCGGCCCTTGCAGGGCGAAAAACAGTTCTGACAAGCCTGCCGGACCCGGCGGCTGCAAAGGCCGCCTGGCTCAGCCCAGGTGGATTGATTGATTCAGCCGAGCCCGGTTCGCTTATCCTTGAACTCTCAACGCTTGACCCAGATACGATGCGTGAAATTGGCACAGCGGCCGCAGCCAAGGGCCTGGCGGTGATTGACTGCCCGGTGAGTGGCGGCCCCGCAGAGTCACTTCGCGGTGAATTGGTCCTGATTGTTGGCGGCGATATGGCCGACATCAAGCGTGCGGAACCTGTGCTGCAAAGCCTTGGTCAGTCCTGGTCGCACACCGGACCGGTGGGCACCGCGAAGGCGGTGAAACTTGTCAATAACATGATGTCCATGGGCAATGTTCTGATTGCTTGCGAGGCTTTCGCTTTGGGGGAGGCCGCCGGCGTCGCACCAGAAAAGCTTTATGAGGTGCTCTCACAAAGTGGCGGCCGATCCTTTCACTTCACCAAGCGCTTTCCCAAGGCGCTGAAGAATGATTTCGACCCCGGCTTCAAGATGGAACTCGGCGAAAAGGATCTTGCGCTGGCGATTGATTTTGGCCGGGCCTTGCATCAGCCCACGCCAGCAACGTCGATTGTGCGGGAATTGATGGCCACAGCGCTGGCGACCGGCTACCGCGGGCGCGACGTTGTGGCGCTGCTGGAAATGTTCCGAAGCTACTCTGCCCGGGGTTAAAGGCTGTACATAATGGGGCATGAAGATGCAGGCTATCAGTCGGCGTGACGCTCTTGCGTATATGACCGCGATGCTATCCACACCAGCCTTGGGGCAGGATGCCTATCCTGTTCGGTCTGTGCGAATCATTGTTCCTTTCGCCGCGGGCGGTGGTGCGGATGCTGTGGCACGGGCCTTGGCGCAGAAGCTTTCCGAACGGTTGGGCCAGCAATTCATTGTGGATAATCGCCCGGGCGGTGCGGGAAACATTGGCACCGAAGCCGCCGCGCGGGCGGCACCGGATGGCTATACACTTCTGCTAACTGGCCCAAGCCATGTCACAAATGCGCATCTTTTCCGGCAATTGCCTTTTGATCCGATGCGGGGGTTCACGCCAATTTCGTTATTGACCTCGGCGCCCTATGTCATGGTTGCAAACCCTGCCTTGCCCGTCAGCAATTTTCGGGAGCTTTTGGCTCTCGCGCGTTCCGCGATACCCCCTTTGTCTTATGGTTCAGCAGGCAACGGTACGGCCGGGCATCTTGCAATGGAAATGATCAAGGCAGCCGCTGGGATCGACATGGTGCATGTGCCATATCGCGGCAGCCCGCCTTTGTTGACCGATCTGATGGCTGGGCGTGTCGCGGTTGCCTTCGATAATGTGCTCTCCTCCGGCCCTGCTATCGCGGCAGGGCAATTGCGTGGCTTGGCAGTCAGCGGGATGATGCGTGCCGCGTCCCTGCCCGGAGTTCCAACTATTGCTGAATCTGGCCTGCCTGGCTTCGATGTAACGGTTTGGCAGGGCGCGATGTTTCCTTCTGGGGTAGATACAGGCATCGTCAAGCGATTAGCGCAGGAAATAGCCACCGCGATGCAGGCGCCGGATCTTCGCGCCAGGATGACAACGCTTGGCGTTGATTCCATTGGCAGCGACGCCGAGACTTTTACGCGCTTCCTTGAACAGGAACATCAACGTTGGGGGGAAGTTATCCGCAGGTCAGGGGCAAAGGTGGACTGATGATTGAGGTTATGAATTTTCCGTCTGGCGCTGCGCTGCACGCCCCATCTGGAAGCACCAGCCCGGTAGCCTTTTAGGCTAAGCAGCGGCCTTGCAAATACGGAATAAACGCCTGATATCGAACGCATGAGTCCCGCACATGTGACAATCTGGTTTGATGGTGCTTGCCCGCTTTGCCAGCGGGAAATTGCGCTGATGCGCCGGCTGGATAAGCGCGGCGCGATTGCTTTTGTCGATGTTGCCTCGGCGGGCGCGGCCTGCCCGATTGATCCGGCGCTGCTACTGGCGCGGTTTCATGCGCGTGAAGGCGAAGGGCCGCTATTGCATGGCGCTGCGGCATTTGCGGCCATGTGGCGCGCCATTCCTCTGCTCCGCCCGTTTGGCTTGGCGGCACGGTTTCCGCCTTTGCTCTTTGTGATGGAAGGCGCCTACCGCGGCTTTCTGCGCTTGCGCCCGCGCCTCCAGGCTTGGGCGCGCTAAGGCGTGCACACCAACAAGAACAACATGCCACAGCGCCGCAGCATCGCCCTTGATCAGGACACAGCGGCAAGCCACGGTCAGCATGTCGGCTAACGATGTATCCTTGTTGCAGGCGGCACCAATTCAGCGCGCATCAGAACCAAGACTTCTCTCTGGTGCGCCCTGGACCGTGATGCTAGTCTTTGCTTCATTCGGTGTTTGATGAAAACATCCCTGGATCGGCACAAAAGATGCCAGGGCCGCGGCCAAACTCAGGAAAGGAACCCATATGACACGCGACCAATTTGAAGAAAGCCTGAGGCGCGAAGGCTACGAAGTAAATTATGGCGGCTTTCGTGCTGAGCTGGAAAACCCTGACCATGTCCATTCATGGGATGCGCGCCTGATGATTTTAGGTGGCGAAATGACCATCACGCGCGATGGCAAGGCCGAGACCTTCCGTTTGGGTGATACATGCGCCGTGCCTGCCAATTATCCGCATGCGGAAAAAATCGGCCCCCGCGGCGTTGCCTTCATCGCCGGGCGGAAGTGACTGCAATCAACAGCCCGGAACTGGTCAATGCTTACAGCGTGCAACGGGGCATCAGCCGCGCGTGCCGTGTTGTTGACTGTTCCGCGCGTAACGTCTGAAAGCGCAGGGCTGATCCATGCCTGATCTGTTCAGCCCTTTCAGCCTGAAAAGTGTCACGCTCCGCAATCGTATCGTGATGTCCCCGATGACCATGTATCGTGCGGTGGATGGGCATGTCTCGGATTACCATGTCATGCTTGCCGGGTCTCGTGCGGCAGGGGGATTTGGCCTGGTCTTTCTGGAACAGATTGCCATTCTGCCCGATGGCCGAACCGGAACACGTTGCGCCGGGATTTGGGATGATCGCCATGTTGAAGGTCTCGCGCGGGTTGCCCGCATAATCAAGGAAATGGGTGCAGTGCCCGCCATTCAGCTCGGCCATACGGGCAGAAAAGGCAGCGAAAGGAAACCCTGGGACGGAAAGACCCAATTGCCGCCAGACGATCCAGATGGCTGGCAGGTGCGCGGGCCATCGGCAATCACCTATGGTGGCCGCTACACCTACCCTGTGCATGAACTCACCCAGGCTGAAATTCACGAAATTCATCAAGCCTATGCGCAAGCCGCGCGACGGGCGGTGGCAGCCGGCTTCGAGTGGTTGGAAATGCATTTCGCGCATGGCTATCTGGGGGCCAGCTTTTTTTCGCCCCTCGCCAATCAACGCCGCGATGCCTATGGCGGCAGCCTGGAAAACCGCCTGCGCTTTCACCGGGAAGCCATGGATGCGGTGCGCTCTGTATGGCCCGAACATCTGCCACTGACCATGCGTTTGGGATCAGATGATTTCCACCCCGCTGGCGTGCAATTCGCCGACGCGATTTGGGCGGTGGCTGAATTGCGCAAGCATGGGCTGGATCTGGCGGACCTGAGCCTAGGCCTCAATACGGACGCAATGGAAAGCCCGCCCTTCAACGAAGAAGCCTTCATGGTTGAACGCGCTGGTCGGCTACGGCGGGAAATTGGCATACCGGTCGGTGTCAGCTGGAATTTGGGCGTGCCGCGTATCGCGGATCAGGTGGTCCGTGATGGGCATGCGGATCTGATTTTCCTTGGCCGCCCGGCATTGGCGAATCCTCATTGGCCGGTTTGGGCTGCACGAGAGCTCGGCCATCACGACCCTTTTTCCCTGATCCCTGAGGATTGGTCCTGGTGGCTGCGCAGCAGGCGCGGTTCGCCCGGGTCAGAGGGATGGCCACCTTTGGGTCCAGACCCCAGGACAGAAGGCTAGCGCGCGCAGCCTTCGCCTTTGTTCGCGGTAAGCGCACCAAATCCATTTTTGGTCGCATGCCCCGAACCGCCGAGCAGGGCCGCGCGGCTTGGAGATACGCCAAGGCTTCATTTGCCAGACCGGAATGCGCCGGTTCCGGTATGGTTTCTGGCGGAACGGGGCAAAGGCGTATGTCGGTTTCATGACGTGTGGCAGGAGCGCTTGAAAGCGCGGCCCCCCCGGGCCAATTCCTGCCTGTACAGCCAGGCGGGCGCGAATCCGCCGGCGCCATTAGAACGCGTCCCGTTCACCTTCGTTCACGGGGCACGTTCTAAACCTTTGTTTGAGCGCATTTTCCGAGCCGCCAAGTGATGCCACTCGGCTTGAAAATGCTAAAATGTCGGGAGAAGGATTTCACAATGACGGATGAGGAAAACAGGATCATCACCGCTTTCGTTGAGCGGATGAGCGGCAATGCGGCGGCCCAGGGCGCGCCCTCTGGCCCTTGGGGTGCCAGCACGGCGCAGAAGCCAAGCCTACCGCCGATTGACCCTGACGCCGATCGGCTGATCACGGAGCTTTTCACGCGCTATCCGGAAGCGCGCTATCGCATCACGCAATCTGCCTTTGCGCAGGAAGCGGCGCTGGTCGAAGCCAATAACCGTATCCAGCAATTGGAATGGGAAGTGGAAGCCGCGCGCCGTGAAGGCCAGGCGCAGAAGGGCGGCATGCTCGGCGGGCTTTTCGGCGGCAATCGCCCGGCCCCCATGCCGCCGCGCCCGCAGCCCTATTACCCGCCCGGCCATAACCCGCAGGCACTGCAACAGCGCCCGGGTGGTGGCTTCCTTGGCACCGCGCTTGCCACCGCGGCCGGTGTCGCCGGCGGCATCATGCTCGGCAATATGCTGATGGGCGCTTTGGGTGGCGGCGGTGCGGCGCAGGCCGCATCTTCCGGCAGCTTTGCGCAGGAAGCGGTGCCTTCATCTTCGCCTTGGGGCGGTGATGCCCAACCGGACGCTACGGCAGATTACGGTAATGACGCCAGCGCCGATTGGGGCGACGAAGAACAGCTTTGAATGCTAGGAGCCTGTCTGATAATGGCCGCCGGCCTTTTTGCAGATTGAGACTAGCCAGGTTTCTGGTGCATGCCCCCCTTTGTTTATCCTGTTGCCTTGTAGAGCTTGAGGATGTTGTGGGCGGTGCAGATCATGGCCCATTC
>JAPLOJ010000164.1 GCA_026400795.1 Alphaproteobacteria bacterium | reverse complement strand
TACCGGCTTCCATCATGCCGCCCTATTCTTTCCTTGCTCGGCCTTTGGATTATGAACGCGTGGCGGATCATCTGCGGGCAGTTCGCGTGGTGGGTGTGCCTTACAGCGATGAGATGATCGCCAATGCCAAGGCCGATCTGGAAGCGCAAGCGCGGCCCGATGCGGATGCAACGGGTTTCAATGCCCGTTATGCGCGGGCGCGGCAGGGTGCTTTCGATGGTGATCCCGCGCGCATCACGGAAATGGATGCGCTGGTCGCTTATCTGCAAATGCTCGGCACACTCGTGGATTTCCGCGATGTGACGCCGGCGCAGCTGCGTCAACAGTAAGGGGGAGGCCAGCACATGGAAAAACTGGTTGAACTCTACCCCGCGCTCCGCGCCCTTTGGGTGGTTTGGTTCTTTGCCCTGTTCCTTGGGATGCTCTGGTTCGTGATGCGGCCATCGCGCCGCAAGCATTTCGAATCCCTTGCCGATATACCGCTGCGCGATGACCGCGCGCAGCCCCGTTCGTAAGGAGTAGCGGTGATGCCGACGAAAATCGAAAAAGACAGCCTGAGCGGTCAGAACACCACCGGCCATGAATGGGATGGGCTGAAGGAACTCAATACGCCTTTGCCCAAATGGTGGCTGTGGACCTTCTACGCGACAATCGCTTTCGCCCTGGTTTGGGTGGTGATTTATCCGGCGCTGCCCATTCCGGGTGCGACAGGTACTTCTGGCTGGATTGCGCGTGAGGCGGTGGTGCGGGATGTGCAGCAGGCGGAAGCGCGGATGGCGCCCATGATGTCGCGCCTGCGCGCCGCAACGCCGCAGCAGATTGCAGCTGATCCGGAATTGCGTGCTTTTGCCATGGCGGGCGGGCGCGGTGCCTTCGCCAATAATTGCGCAAGCTGCCATGGCGCAGGCGGGCAGGGGGCGCTTGGGGGCTTCCCATCCCTTGCCGATGATGAATGGATTTGGGGTGGCAGCCTTGAAGCCATCCATCACACCATCACTCATGGTGTGCGGGCCAATGAAAGCGATGATCAGCGCCAAAGCATGATGCCGCGCTTTTTGGCGGATGGTATTCTGACACGCCCGCAGGTGAATGATGTGGCGGAACACGTGCTGTCCTTCACCAATCGCGCAACCGATCAGGCCGCCGCTGGGCGCGGTGCCGCGCTTTTCGCCGAAAACTGCGTTGCTTGCCATGGTGAGAAGGGCGAGGGCAATCGCGACCTTGGCGCGCCGCGCTTGAGTGATCAGGTCTGGCTCTATGGTGCCGATAAGGCTTCCATCGTGCAGAGCATTTCCAATGCGCGCGCTGGCGTAATGCCAAGCTGGGGCAAGCGGCTTGATCCCGCCATCATCAATATGCTGACGGTTTATGTGCATAGCCTCGGCGGCGGCGAATAGGAAAAGCGTGGTCACGGACCAATGGGCGAGATCAAAACTCCCGAGAAGCTGAAGCCTGAGGCAGCGGAAGCTGCCCCGCCCTCGCTTTATGCGGATCGCCAGCGTGTCTATCCGAAGGCAGTCTTCGGCAAGGTGCGCAGCGTGAAATGGGCAGTACTGATCCTCTGCCTCGCGCTTTACTACCTTGTGCCCTGGCTGCGCTGGGATCGCGGCCCGGGCATGCCGGATCAGGCCGTGCTGGTGGATATGACCAATGCGCGGCTGTTCTTCTTCTGGATCGAAATTTGGCCGCAGGAAATCTATTTCCTGGCT
>JAPLOJ010000044.1 GCA_026400795.1 Alphaproteobacteria bacterium | reverse complement strand
GGTGCCGCCATCTGATTCGCCGGCACCGGCAATGGTGAAGCCCGTGGCTTGGGTCAGGCCATTGATGCGGATTTCAAGATCATTGTCGTTAAAGATAGGGAAGGCGAAGGTGAAGACGCGCTGCGTGCCATTGGCGATATATTGCGCGCGTGGCGACACATCGCCGATGGTGATGTGTTCGGACATTGCGGTTCCTTGCGGATAGAGGGGCGTGGATCAGTCAAGCAGGTTGCGCGCAATGGACCCGAAGGATTGCGTGGCACGTACAAAACCTTGGAGATCGCCATTGGCATTGAGCAGCGAAGGGCGGCCTGCGGCCAGGCGCTGGCGCAGAAAATCAGCGCTTTCCGCTTCATTCTGTGCAGCATCGGCGCGCATGCCGGCTACGAGCGCGGCGGCGGAACCCTCATCCGGCGAAACACCGCCGGCCGCAAAGCGCGCGCGTGTAGCGGCGATGCTGCGCGCCAGCACATCCTGGCGCGCGCGTTGCTGCGCGGCCTGCTGGCTTTCCAAATATTGTTGCTGTGCTGCCTGCTGCGCTTCACGCGTGCGCGCTTCCACCTTGCGGGTCTTCACCTGGTTTTGCATGGAAGCGCCGGCAAGGGCGAGGCTGGCGATGGACGCGATTTGAGCCATCAGTCATTCATCCTGATTTCGGTTGTGACGGAAAGCAGCGTCAACGGCAGCGGCGCTGTGCCGGTGATGCGCCAGAGCGGAGCGATGCGATCTCGCCGCCAGCCAATGCCGCGCAAAGTTGCATCGCCGGTGAAGGGGGTTGGTGGCGCATCGAAATGGTCAACATTGAAGCGCCTGAGTGGCAAGGCCCGTGGCCCTTGGCCCAGATCCACATTCACCGCCGGTGTTTCAAGCAAGCGGAAGGTGACGGCAACCAGGCGGGATGGGCCAGTTGCACTGCCTGCGGCTGTGATGAGGTCAGCGGGCAGTGGCTCGATTTCATGCATGTAGGCAAGACCGATCGCGACCTTTGTGGCCGGCGCGGTGAGCGTCACAGCACCGCCAGAAACGATCGCACTGGGGCGGACCGCACCATCAGCCAGGATCGCAACTTGGCGTCCATTCAAATGGGTAAGTCCGGTCCAGGTAGATTTTGGTGTGATTGACGTGCCGGTCAGCCCGGCATCTTGCATCAGCCCCGCTTCAAATCGTTCGAGCGAAATGCCGGCTGAGCGTTCAACCACGCACCAGAGCGTACCTTCCACTTCGGCAATGGCGCGAAAGGCGCCGGTGGTTTCCTGCCGCGTCCAGGCCGTGACCTGTTCGGCACGATAAAGTGTGAGCGTAGCAAGCGCGCCATCTTCCATCACCAGATGCAAAAGTCGCGCGCCTTGATCATAAGCCATGGCGCGCGGTGACTTGATCAAGTGCCGGCCCAAGATGGCGAGGTCATTTGCCTGATAGGCCTGCTGCACCTGGGTATAGGCGAATTCATAAACGCCCTGCCCACCGCGTGAGACGAAAATGGTTGACCCATCTACATCCACTGGCGGTACCAGCCGATCCACCGGAGACCCCACGCGGGTTTGGCGATTGATCTGGATATTGGCTGGCGTCAGCGGATCACCTGTCACCATCCATTCGGCGCCAGAAGTGAAAAGCTGCAAATGCTGCCCAGAAAAAACGCCACGAATGGCATTCACCTGATCAGAGAGCAGGCTAAAGGCAATCGCTTCATCATCAAGGCCAATGCCAGGATCGAAGTTGAACAGATCACCGGTGCGCGACATCCAAAGCCTGTTGGGCAAATCGCGCGACCCGCCAATCACCAGCCTATCCTGATGAAAGCAGCAGGTGATGGGCCAGCCGCGCGCCGTGCTGAAGGCGGCTTCTTCCCAATCCTTGGTGGCGGCGGTGCTGAGAAGTGTCTGTTCGACGCTGGCAATAATAGTGCTTGGTGAGTTTCGAATTGCTTGACGAAAGCGGCTTCAATGGTTCCGGACATGCGGTTACCTGTCTTTCATTGAGGGTTATGGGGAATATCGCCGCACCGGTTGACGCATTGGGCCGGTGTCAGGCGAAGGCACGCCACGCCCTTCAGGGTTGTGTGGCGGCAATGGGGTGGGGCGGGTGCGCGTTCAGGGGTTGCGCGCACCCGCCCCCTTCGGTCGGGGCGAGTAACTTTCGACTCAAGCCCTGCCGGAAGCTGGATCAGCCATTCACCATGCGGCGGAAGCCATCCGTGACTCGCTTGACGAATTCCGGTTCACGCGTGCGCCAGTAACGCGGGTCGCGCATCATCTCGCGCAAGCCAGCCTCATCCGTCGCCGGCGCAGCATCAGCCTTTCGCGTCACAACGGGTTCGCCCTTTTCCATCATGCGGTAAAGCGCCATCACCCCTTCCGAGGTGGTCGAGAGCGCTTCAAATACCGCATCCGGCAAATTGGCGCGGCCCCAGGCGGAAAGCTGCTGCGCGATGCGGCGGAAGCGTTCTTCACCGCCAAAGTGTTCGCGCAGTTTTTCCACCTGGCGATCGGCTTCGAATTGCGCGGCGGCTTC
Organism: Alphaproteobacteria bacterium; assembly: GCA_026400795.1. Classification (GTDB taxonomy): domain Bacteria; phylum Pseudomonadota; class Alphaproteobacteria; order Acetobacterales; family Acetobacteraceae; genus Neoroseomonas. The sequence continues at coordinate 3,231 of JAPLOJ010000044.1, read as the reverse complement.
CGCAATCATGGGCAAAAGGCGCTCGGCGGCAAGGTCATAGACAAGCTGTGCCTGGGCCGGCGTGAAACCCGCTTCGTGAAGGCGCTTGTTCACATCCTCATCAGCGCAGCAAAGATCATGCTTGGGCGTGATTTGGTATTCACCGGGGCTATCGGGAATGCCAAGGCTGCGACGGAAGCGCTGCAGTTCTTCTTCCGGCGCATCAGCGTTGGGCGGCGCCATGCGCTGTGACAGGCGGCGTTCCAATTCGCGGTAGGATTTCAGCAAAGCGTCCACGCGCAGCTGGCCCGCTTCCGGATCCCAGAATTTCTCTGGTACATCTTCGGGGCGCGTTGATGTGTTGGGCTGGTCGGCAAGCGCATTTGCCAGCAGATCCTCGGGCATGGGTCTTACTCCTGATTGGGGGATGAGAGCATTTCGGCGGGGGTGCCGAGGGTGCGGGAAAGCCAACGTGTGGTGGCGGGGATATTGATTTCAGCGACTGCTTGCGGGCCAAGGCCGCGTAAGGCTTCCAGGAATAGCAGCGCATTCGCCGCATCCGCGCGGCCCTGCACTTGTGCCAGCGGGCTGCGATAGCGCAGCACCGCTTCGCGTCCATCAAGCAATAGCGGCGCGACATCGCCACGCCGGCGCAGGATAGAAATGCAGCGCGCGATCAGCGGTGTCAGTAATTCTGCTTGCAGCCGCCCGTAAGTGGCACCCAGAAGGCGGGATGTTTCGGCAGCGCGTTCCAGCACTTCGGTCGCGGTCATGCGCTGGTCGCGCTGCGGACCGAGTCTATCGGCCAGCAAGGCGGTGCGGATGCGCGCGCGCAGATCATTCAGCACAAGCTGCGAAACATCGAAGCTACCGGGGGCGGCAAGCGGCGTGAGGCCAGAAGACCCCGGCGCCTTCGGAATGATCGCGCCTGGCACCAGCCGCACCGTGGCAGGGTTCAGCACGCCATCATCTTCCGCCTGCCAAATGCCGGTGACGGCGATGGAGGCATTGGCCAGCACCAATTCCACTACCTTATTCGCGGTGCGGATATCTGGGAGCGCTTTCGCCACCGGGCCGCGGCCATAGCTTTCGCCTGGTGCCTTCAGCCAGCGAAAGGCGATGAAGGGATTTTCCGCGAAGCTACCCTCAGCCAGCACGGACGGTGCATCACCATCGGCCATGATGGCAGCGAAGCGATAGCCCGCGCGATCAGGCCAAATCGCTTCAATCACGCGATGGGCTGTTTCATCTGGGGTATCGCCCTTGCGGCGCGGCGGCAGGCTGCCTGGAAAGCGTTGGGCAAGTGCGGCTTCATTCATGCGAAGCGCGCGAAACACCGTATCCATCCGCCCGGATGGACCTTCTTCCAAAACCGCATCCTGCATGGGGATGGCGGTGAAACGGAGCGCAGAAGCTTCACCCGGTGCGGCTTCTTCCACCAGCATCAGGCCCGTGCCGGTGATCACCAGGTCAAGAAAGGCCTGATGCATTTCAAGCGCGAAATTGGAACGATCGAAATGGGTTTGCAGCATCTCTGCCGCTTCTTCCAAAACCGCGGCGGCTTGCTGTTCATCGGTGTCTTGCGTCGGGCGGCCGGGCGCCAAGCCAAACCAGCGCGACCAGGGCGGCGTCAGTTCCGCGAGCAAGGATGCGGAAAGCTGTTCCGCTGCATCAGCGGCTGTTGCATCAAACAACGTAGCGCCGCTGCCGATGGGTGGCAGGACGTGGTTGTAGCAATCGCGCCAGATGCCTTCATGGCGTTGCCGCGCGGCAAGGGCGGCTTCATATCGCGCCAGGATATCATGCGGGGTCATGCGCTTCATTCCCCAAGCAAGGAACGGCGGGTGGTTACGAAATCCGGTATGCTAACCAGCAACCCGCGGGCGGAGGTTGCGATGGTGCCAGGCATGCCGCGCGTGGCGCGGGCACGGTTTTCGACGCGTGCTTCTGATGCCGTGGCCTCTGCCGCCGGGGAGGGCGGCGGCGCGCTGATGACGCTTACCGGCGCCACATAGGCAGCCGGAGCCGGAGCCACCAAGGCGGGTGCTGGGCTTGGCGGGGGTTTGATCTTCGGCTTTGGCGCTTTGAAGAGGCCACCCATGCGCGCTTCTCCTGGAAAGGGTTGGCGCCCCGCCAAAAAGCCATGAGCCCGGCGCCTTCTTGTGGAAGAGGCCGGGCCCATGGAAGTTTCGGGAGGAGCGAGAGAGGAAGACCTTCAGGCGCACTTCGCCCGTTGGCGTGAGTTTGATAGCCTAAACCCAAGCGCGCGTCAAGACATTTTTCCTAAAAAATTTTCAGGGCGATTTTGCAACCTGAGATAGAGCCCGAAAGGCGTCACGGCGCGCGGCGCATCGGCGCCCAGAAGGGCGCGGCAAAGCGCCACGCAGCTCAGCCCGAAGATCGGCGGGAGGAGGCGCGGCGCGGCGGGGCTGGGGGTGAAGGGGCCGCGCAGGTGAAAGCCTGCGCGACGGTAAAAGCCCGGTAGATCGAAGCCCGGGTCAAGCGGCAGATGCGCAACAATCAGCCGGCCCGAAAGCGGGTCCAGCACAGTCCAGCCTTGCGCATCATGCAGGGCGGCGAAGCAATGGCGAAAGCCGCGCTTCAAGGGATAGAGCCAGGGCTGATCCGCGCGCCCACCGAAGAACAGCCAGATGTATTGCGGAGAAACATCAGTATATGTATGGGAAATTCGTGGCTTCATGCGACAATGCCCTTCACGCGCAGAGGCCATTCCAGGCGATCCAACGCTTCGCGCCACAGCCGCCAATCATGCTTTTCTGATGGGTAGCGCGCGTCCGGCGCGGTGCCCCTTTCGCCCCAAATGCGAAGAATGCGCGCATGCGTCAGATCAATGCGGCGGTGGCGATAAAGCCGGTCGAGGCACTTCACCACATCATCCGGTTCGCAAGGGCGCTGCTTGTCGCCCTTGCCGGCGACAATGCGTGCACCATCGCGCCGCGCCATTAAGGCGGCCATGGTCCAGAACCAGGCTTCTTCGGCTGAATGGAAGGGCTCGGCCTGGCTGATTGAGGCAAAGCGGGGGCTGTAATGGGTCTTTTGTACTGCGATCATTGGAGGAGAATCTCGCCTTATGGTTGTGGAACAAAGGTAGAATAACCGCATAAATTGCCACGAGCAAGAGAAAAAAGGAAAACTGACCTATTGAATTTTGACACAAGACCTAGGATATATTGCACAGAAACCAGAACCATATCTGGAGTCGGGACCCCCGCGGACCCACGGGACAATGAG
>JAPLOJ010000448.1 GCA_026400795.1 Alphaproteobacteria bacterium | reverse complement strand
GGATGAGCGTGATTTTCACCTCGGTCGGCACGAAATCGCCGGTGATGGATTGAATCCCGTCACGCGGGGCGACTTCGCTAATGGTCACCTTGCCGGTCATGCCTGCTTCTCCTTCGCTTCGGCCAGAAGTTCCTTGAATACATGATCATTGTGCGCCCCCGCCGCCGGGCCTGGCCAGCGCACCACATCCTGCGGCGCCACGCCATCAAAGCGGAAGGGTGCCGCCGGGTGCAGCACCTGGCCCAACAGAGGGTCCGCCACTTCCATCACCCAGCCGCGTTCCCTGAAATGCGGGTCATTGGCGCAATCGGCCATGTCATAATGAAATGCGGGTCATTGGCGCAATCGGCCATGTCATAAAGCCGAGAACACGGGACTTCGGCCGCTTCCAGAATGGCCTCGGCCTCGGCAGCCGGCTTCGTGCGGGTCCAGGCGGCGATGGCGGCGTCAAGCTCGGCCACATTGTCGCAGCGGAGCCCATTGGTGGCGAAGCGCGGCGCATCCGCCAATTCGGGCTGGCCAATCGCGGCCATCAGCCGGCGGAAGATCAAATCGGAATTGCCGGCAACACAGAGCCATTTGCCATCGGCACAGGGGTAGGTATTGGTGGGTGCTGCGGTTTTGATGGCCGCGCCCTGCGGCTGACGCACCCAGCCGAAAAGCCCGTATTCCGGAAGCATGCCCTCCATCAATGAAAACACGCTGCTGACCAAATCCACATCCACCACGCGGCCCTTGGCATTGGGATCACCCTTCACCGCCCAGCAGGCGGAAACCACGGCGAGCGCGCAGTAAATCCCGGCCAGATCATCGCTGATGGAAACCCCGCAGCGCGGCGGCGGCAGCCCCTGTTCGCCAGGATGGCCTGTGAGGTGCCTGAGGCCGCCCATCGCTTCCCCAATCGCGCCAAAAGCGGGCTTGTCCTTATAGGGACCATCCTGCCCATAGCCGGAAATCCGCCCGATCACGAGGCGCGGGTTTTCCCCATGCAGCACATCCGGCCCCAGCCCCACGCGTTCCAGATAGCCCGCGCGGAAATTCTCAATCAGCCCATCGGCGCGGCGGAGCAGCGCGATCAGCTTCGCGCGATCATCCGGCTTTTTCAGATCAAGCGTGACACTGAGCTTATTGCGCCCATGCACGCTGAACCAGACCGCATTGCCATTGATATTGCTGCCCCAACCGCGCACCGGGTCCCCGCCTGGGGGTTCCACCTTGATCACCTCAGCGCCCAAATCCGCGAGCAGGCGCGTGGCGAAAGGGGCGGCGATGTAATGGCCAAGCTCCACGAGCTTGAGGCCGGTGAGGGGGAGGTTGGGGGTAGGGGCGGACATGGGGCGTTTGTTAGCGGAGAATGGGCGCGCGGGAAATCGCCACCATCGAAACCGAACAGCAATCTTTCGCGGCTACACTCATTTCTGTCGCCAGTTTTCTAAGCGATTTAGTCTCTCCCATCAGGCGCCGTCACTCTCAAGCGGCGCAACATCCTGCACTATGGATGACCCCCCTGGGGTGAGGTCTTCGGACTTCACCCCTTTTTCGCGCCCTAGCGAGGGTTCCAGAAACTCCGCTTTTGCGGCAGGCTAGGCGCCTCAGCATGGGGGCGACCATTTCAATGACCGAAGAAGAGATCCTGGCCCGCGCGGCGGGCGTTACCGCTGGGCTCAAGACCCATCCCAAGGAAGTGGCTGAGGCCATTGCCGCATCCCGCCGCATGGCAGGCGCCTTCACGCGGCCTGCCGATGAAAAGGCGGAACCCATGCCGGCCTATGCCGCGCCAATTCCTGTCAAGGGGTCACGCGCATGAAGGCCCTGCATGAGCTTTCGCTGACCGAAGCCTCTGCCGGCATTGCGCGGCGGCGTTTCTCCCCCGTTGAATACCTCGATGCCTTGCATGCGCGGGCCGAGGATGTGGGCGGCAAGGTCAATGCCATTGTGCGCCCGCTTTGGGATGAGGCGCGCGAACAGGCCGTGAGGGCCGGGCGACGCATTGCTCGGAGCGGCCCGCGTTCTGCGCTGGATGGCCTGCCGGTGGGGCTCAAGGACATCATTGACCTCGCGGGGCACCCCACCACCTGCCATTCGCGCATTCTGCTGGATAATCAGAAAAGTGCCGACGCGGCGGTGGTGGCGCGGCTGCGGGCTGCCGGGGCGATATTCCCGGCCAAGCTCGCGACACATGAATTCGCGATTGGCGGCCCGGCCTTTGATCTGCCCTTCCCACCCGCGCGCAACCCTTGGAATACGGCGCATCACCCTGGCGGGTCGTCTTCCGGTTCGGGCGCCGCCGTTGGCGCCAATATTCTGCCCGCCGCGCTTGGCACCGATACCGGCGGTTCCGTGCGCCACCCGGCCAGCCATTGCGGCATTGTCGGCATGAAGGCGACTTATGGGCTGGTGTCGCGTCGTGGTGTTTTCCCGCTGGCCTTCACTTTGGATCATGTGGGGCCGATGACGCGCACGGTTGCCGATAACGCGCTGCTGCTTGGCATGATGGCCGGGCATGATCCGGCTGATCCTGGCAGCGCTGCGCATAAGAATGAAAACTATGCGCGGCAGATGAAGAAGGGGCTGCGCGGCCTCACCATCGGTTATGTCCGGCATTTCCATGAGAAGGATCAACCGGCCTCCGCTGAAATGGCTGCGGCGCTTGATGCCGCCGCAAAATTGCTCGCGAAGGAAGGGGCGAAGATCAAGACCATCACCTTGCCATCGCTCACGGAATTCGCCGGCGTCAATCGCGCCATTCTGATGTCTGAAGCGGCTGCCATCCACGGCAAATGGCTGCGCGAAAGGCCTGGCGATTACGCCAATATCACTTTGCGCCGCCTGCTGCCGGGCCTCTTCATGCGTGCCGAAGATTACGTGCAGGCGCAGCGCCGCCGGCGTGAATTGGTGGCCGCAGTGGAAGCCGCCTTTGGGGAAGTTGATTTGTTGCTGACAGCATCATCCATGGATGCAGCCTGTAAGATTGATGATCCGGAAGCGGTGGAACTTACTTATCCGCGCCAGGCGCGCACGCCCTTCAATGTCACCGGCCATCCGGCCATGACCATGATGTGCGGCATTTCCAAAGCGGAAGGCTTGCCGTTGTCGCTGCAATTGGTCGGCCCAAGCTTTGGGGAGGCGGCTATCTATCGCGCCGCTGCCGGTTATGAACGCGCGGCACCCTGGAAGGATCTGCACCCGGCGCTGTAATTTCGCGCATGTTCCTCACCAACCTTCTTGATCGGCGCTGGCGCCACCCCGCGCTGGTGCCGCTATTCTTTTTGGCGCTTGCGCTTTTGTTGCGGAGCTTTTCCTTCGTCGCCGCCGTGATTGATACGGATGAGGGGCTTTACATGCTCCAGGCGCGGGAATGGCTGGATGGGAACTGGCCCATTGTCGCGGTCTGGGACATGCATCCGGTTGGCGCACCGGCGATTTTCGCTGTGTTCATGGCGATCTTCGGCGATGATATCTGGGTGCTGCGCGCGCTTGGGGCGGCTTGTGTGGCGGCAACGGCCTCCGCACTGTTCAGCGCGGTGCGCTATGCGGGCGGTCCACCGGCGTTAGGGCTGGCTGCGGGCGTGCTCTACATCGCCCATAGCGGATTGCTGGGTGGGCTTGCCACCAATACGGAAATTCTCTTTGCGCCAATGGTCGGCTGGGCCATGGCGCTCGGCCTGCGTGGTGCGGTGGATGCGCTGGAACGCGGCAAAGCCCCGCGCTGGCGCGATATGGCGGTGATGGGCGTGCTGATTGGCGCGGCCCTCACACTCAAGCCGGTCACCGTCTTTGAAGGCGCGCTCGCCTGGGTGATTTTGGTGCTGCCGGCCTTTCGGCTTGGGTTGATGAGCCTGGGTCGTCTTGCCGCCATGGCCGGTGCCTATGCTTTGTTATGCGCAGCCCCCACATTGCTCTGGGCGCTGGCTTATGCGCTGCGCGGGGAGTTTGCTGTTTTTCTGGAAGGCGCGTTTCTGGCGCCGCTGCGCTATGCGGGATCGCGGCTGAGTTCAGCAGATTCATTCCGCTTTGCGCTTGTTGCCGTCCTGCTGTTGCTTTGGGCGTTCTTGCTGACGCTGCCCGCCTTGATCCGTCCGCGCAATCGCCAGGGGCCGCTCGCGCGGCTTCGGCAATTTGGCATGCTCTGGTTTCTGGCCGCAACTTTCGCTGTGGTGCTGCCCGGGCAATTCTACCAGCATTATTTCCTGATCTGGCTTTTGCCGTTGTCACTGCTGGCGGCACTCGGCGCGCGGCAATTGGCGCGGTATTTGCGCCCGGGGATGGTGGTGATCGGCTTTCAATTGCTGATCGGCGCGGTGGCTTTGGATGCCTGGCGCGTTGCTGCCCTGCCCCGGCTTGATCGCGGCATTGGCCTTGGCGCGCCCGATCCCGTGCGACGCACCGCCGCGGCCGTGCGTGCAGAAATAGATCCAGGCGATCCGATCTGGGTCGTGAATTACCACCCGGTGGTCTATGTGCTGGCTGATGCTTCCGTGTCCACGCGCTACGCCTTCCCGGCGCATCTGGCCGGGCCGTTTTATCGCGTGACGGGGATCGATTCCTACGCGGAAATCACGCGCATTCTGGAAAGCCATCCGCGCGTTTTGGTGATTGATCGCGGCTGGTGGCCAAGCGTGCGCCGCCGCGCCGCGATATTGATTGAAGCGGCATTGGACGAGCAATATGAATTGGTCGCAACAGTCCCGGAAGAACGTGGCCCCGTTGAAATTTGGCGCTTGAGATAGGCGCCACCAGAAGATTCTGGTGACGCCATCACGTTATTGCGCCTCAGCGGCAGCGGCTGGCGCGCTGGTTTCCTTCGGCGCAGCTTCGCGAGACCCGGCAGCGCCGGAACGCAGCACCACCATCAGCTTTTCGATCGCGGTTGCCTTGTCGCAGCGGTCAATCGCTGCGGCTTCGGCGGCCAGCCGGTCAAGCGCCAATTCATAAATCTGGCGTTCGCTGAAGGATTGGTCGGGCTGGCCCGCGTTGCGGAACAGGTCGCGCACCACTTCGGCGATTTGCACCGGATCGCCAGAATTGATCTTCGCCTCATATTCCTGCGCACGACGGGACCACATGGTGCGCTTGATGCGCGCGCGGCCCTTCAGCGTATCCATGGCCGGCTGGAAGCTTTCCGTGGTGCAAAGCTTGCGCAGGCCCGAAGATGACGCCTTGTTCACCGGCACACTCAGCTTCATGCGGTTTTCTTCAAAGGTCACTTCAATCACCTGCAAGGAATAGCCGGCGGCCTCCACCGTGCGGATGCCCTGCACCGTGCCCACGCCATGGGTTGGGTACACAACGTAATCGCCCGTCTTGAATTCCTGTTTCGGGGCAGGGGGCGGTTTAGGCGAAGAAGATGACATTGGCATTCCAGGACGAGGCGGGCCTCCGCCAGGCGGGCGCATTCCCATCTGGACATTCGGGCGCATGGTGGGCGGTGGCGGAGAAAGCGGCGAAATACTGGGCGGTGGCGCCGGGCGTGGCGCCGGCGCCGGGGCAGGCAGGGTCACCATGGCAATGGCCGGCGCTTGCACAAGCGCAGGCCGGCTTGGCGCTTCCGGTGCTGCCGGTGCAGGGCTCGGCGCTTCCTGAAGGCCAGTCTTGGCAGGCACAGGTTCTGCCACGGCCGCAGATGCGGCCTTTGTCTTGGGTTTGGGCGCGGGTTTGGTGGGCTCGGCCGCGGGCGCAACGGCCTGTGCAGGCGCCTCAGTTGCCAGTGCTGCGGGCTTCGCAGCCGGTTTCGCGGGCTTCGGCGGCGCGGCTGGCTTGGCGGCTGCCTCGGCCACTGGCACCGCAGGCTTCGCGGCAGGCGTTTCGGCCTTGGCGGGCACAGCGGGCTTGGCGCTTGGTGGCGGCGACGCTTGCTTGGCCGCAACTGGGGCCGCTGTTGGCTTGGCAACAGGTTTGGCGGCGGGCTTGGGCGCGGGCTTGGCCATTACCTTTGGCGCGGGTTTAGCCGCTGCTTTAGGCGCCGGTTTGGCCTTGGCGGGCACAGCAGCCTTGGGTGCGGGCTTTGGCGCGGGTTTGGCCGCAGGCTTGCTGGCCGGCTTACTCGCCGGCTTAGCCGCGGGCTTCGCGCTTTGCTTTGCCGCTGGCTTGGCAGCCACTTTGGTCACTGGCTTATTCACAGGTTTCGGCGCCGCCTTCTTGTTTGGCTTCGTGGTTGCCTTTGCCTTGGCGGAGGATTTCTTGGCAGCCGGCTTTGCGGCCGATTTCGCCTTGCTGGCGGGCTTCTTTGCCGCGGGTCGGGCCGGCTTGGCTTGGCCCTTGGCAGGCGCCTTGGACACTGGCTTGCGTGTCATGAAAACGGGACTCCCAACGCAGAACCCGGATCAGCGCGATCGGGTTGAGAATGCACACCACCATCCCCGGCAAACACCTGGGTCAAACCAGTTGCTGGAATGAAGAAGCCCCTTTTTAACACAAAAAACGCCTCAGGTCACCCGCCCAGCAGCGAATGCGGGCGGAATTCATGACCGTTCCGGTCAGATATTCGCGCCCTTATCGCGGAAAACAGCTCAAGGCTTGCCGGGATTGGGGCTGAGCAGCGCCTTCTTGCCCGGCTTGTCCTTCCAATCATCGGCATCCGCCGGCGCTTCGCCCTTGCGGGTGATATTGGGCCATTGCTGGGCGTAATCCCGGTTGAGTTCTACCCAGGGGGTCGCCTTGTCGTCGCTATCTGGCAGAATCGCCTCGGCCGGGCATTCCGGTTCGCAGACGCCGCAATCAATGCATTCATCCGGGTGAATCACTAGCATGTTTTCGCCGACATAGAAGCAGTCCACCGGACAGACTTCCACGCAATCCATGTATTTGCAGTTGATGCAATTTTCGCTGACAACATAAGTCACTGGTGCGATTCCCTGGTGCTGAGCCTGTCCAAAATCGCGCCCAAAATGACCTCAGACAGGAAATTAGACAAGGTGGCTTGACGCATAGCTGTCTTGTTTCACGTAATAACCTCATAAAGCGCCTGCGCCTCAGTGGCCGGGCCGCGCCGCTCTGCCAAGGCCAGCACGCGCCACAGGATGATCTGCCCCGAAGCACCCTGCCCCACCGCCAGCGTCAGCACATCACCTGGCCGCAGTTTGGCATGGGGCTTATCGGTCGGCAGGCGATTGATGCGCGCCACGCCCTTTTCCACCAACCGCGCGCATTCCGCCCGCGTTTTGCGGAAGCGCGCGCACCAGAGCCAGGCATCCAGCCGCTGATAATCCCGCCCTTCAGCCTCTGCCGCCACCGCCCCCCGCTCAGTCCTTCTTGAGCTTCAACGCGGCGAGCACCGCAAAGGGGCTATCGGGGCGCGGCATGGCAGGGAGCGCCACCCGATCTTCCCGCGGCGGGCGAGGGCCGCGCGGGCGGTCATTGCCGCCCTTGTGGCCGTAAAGCTGGCGCTGCTGCTGCGGCCCGCCATCGGGTTTTGGGCGGCGATCCGGGCGCTGATCCGGCCGGCGTTCTGGGCGCTGCTGTTCGGGCGGCGCCTGTTCTGGCGTGGCGCCCTCAGTCGCAGTGGCTTCGGCCGGCTTGTCGTCGCGCTGGCGCTGATCAGGGCGCGGGCCGCGCCGTTCGGGGCGCCGGTCATCGCGGCGCGGGCCTTGCCCTTCGCGCTGCTGCTGGCGCGACTGCTGGCGGGGTTCAAAGCGGGGGGCGCGCTGTTGGCCAATCCGCGCGGGCGCGGGAGGGCCGAATTGCTTTTCATCTTCGGTGTCGGCCGGGATCAGCCGGAAGCCCATGGCGTCCAGCACCGGGCCAAGGTTTTCGCCCTTGATCCCCAAGCGGCTGGCCAAATCCCCCGGCAAAAGCGCAGGCGCCTTGCGCGTCAGGTGCCCCAATTCGCCGGCGATGCGTTCCGCCACATCCAGGCGCAGCAGCACAGGCCCCGCCGGCAGCCAGCCCATGGTTTCGGCAAAGCCGCGCGGCCAATCGGCGGGCGGCGCGACCGCAATCAAGCCACCCGAGGGCAGCTTCGGCGTTTCAATGCCACGCAGCAGGGACCAAAGCTGCGCACGCAAAGCCATGGCGCGCGGCTTCAGCGCCTCCGGCACGTAAAGCGCATAGCGCCCGGCACGAATGCCAATGCCCTTCAATTTCTGGCGGAGATCAGGCCGGATTTCGCTATCTGTCCGCCCCAAGGCCAAGCCCAATTCCTCACGCAGCCGAAAGGCCGGGCCGCGCAGCGTATTATCCTCAGCGGCTTTTTCTTCCGCCGTGAAAATCGCGCCCAGATCGCGCTTCACCAAAGCCTCGATCCAAGTGGCCAACCGCGCGCGGATCCGTTCGCGCTGCGCGCCATCCAGGAATTCCGAGGGCAGCACTTCAATCAGCGGCTTGCCGGGTTCAGAACCGGGCTTCAGCTTCGCCACTTCCGCGATATCGCCAAGCCCCGCCGGCATATTGGGCTTCCAGCATGGAAACGCGGCGCGGAATTTCCGCCCCCAAGGCACGGCGCGCGGCGCGCAGCACCACGCGGCGTTCTTCTTCCTTTACCGTCGCGCCATCGGGTTCAAACAGGAAGCCCTTTACATGGCCGACAGGATGGCCTTCCACCACGACTTCCCCACGGCGGGTTACGGCGGAAAGCAATTCCTCATCGCTTTCATCGAGCGCGCGGATCAGATGCGCGGCGCGCCGGTCCACAAAGCGCGCGGTCAGGCTTTCATGCAAAGCGTCGGAGACCATATCTTCCACGCGCCGCGCTTCGGCCTGAAGCTCCGCCGCATTATCCAGCCAATCGGCCCGCGCCGCGACATAGGCCCAGACGCGAATGGCCGAAAGCCGCGCCATCAGCGTATCAAGATCACCTTCCGCCATGCCAAGCTGGGCAAGGGATGAAGCCACCCAATCGCTTGGCAACCTGCCTTCCCGCGCCAGATGCGTGAAGATGCGCGCGCAAATCCGGGTGTGACTGTCATCCGCCAGCTTACGGAAATCCGGTACCTGGCAGGCTTCCCACAGCAAGCGCACGCGAGAAGCGGTATCGGCCAGGCCGCGAATTTCTTCTTCCCGCACCAGCATGGAAAGCGTGATGTGGTCCACCGCATCATGGCCCTTGGCAAGACCAGGCAAAGGCGCGGACGCACCAAGACTATCGAGCAGTGTCTCGACCGAAGAAAAATCCAAATCCGAATTGCGCCAGGCGAGCGTCTTCAGCGGTTCAAAGGCGTGGGTTTCAATCTGGGTGATGATTTCATCATCCAGTGTCGGCGCATCCGCCGTGGTGCCGAAAGTGCCATCACGCATGCCGCGCCCGGCGCGGCCAGCGATTTGCGCGATTTCTTGTGCCGTCAGCGCGCGCGGCTGATGGCCATCAAACTTGTTCAGCGCGGCGAGTGCCACATGGTCCACATCCATATTGAGGCCCATGCCGATGGCGTCCGTCGCCACCAGGAAATCCACTTCACGGTTTTGATAGAGCGCCACTTGTGCGTTGCGTGTCCGCGGCGAAAGCCGGCCCATCACTACGGCGCAGCCGCCACGCCGGCGGCGCACCGCTTCGGCAATGGCGTAAACTTCCTGCGCGCTGAAGGCGACAATCGCGGAACGCGCCGGCAGGCGTGACAGCTTGGCGGGGCCGGCGTAACTCAGTTGCGAAAGCCGGGCGCGGGTTTCGATTTCAGCGCGCGGAATCAAGCGGCGCAGCAAAGGCGCGATGGTCTCAGCACCCAGGAACATGGTTTCCACCATGCCCCGCGCATTGAGCAGCCGATCGGTAAAGACATGCCCGCGATCAGGGTCTGCGCAAAGCTGGATTTCATCAATGGCGAGGAATTCCACCGGCCGATCCAGTGGCATGGCTTCCACCGTGCAGGCGAAATACTTCGCCTCGGGCGGGACAATTTTTTCCTCGCCGGTGATTAGGGCAACGTAGCGTTCGCCCTTCATCGCCACCATGCGATCATAATTTTCACGCGCCAGCAGCCGCAGCGGAAAGCCGATACTGCCCGAGGCATGGGCGAGCATCCGCTCAATCGCGAGGTGGGTCTTGCCGGGATTGGTCGGGCCAAGAATGGCGCGAACCCTGGGTTCGAACATGCGGGGGTCAATGTCCAAGAAAGAAAACGCGACGCTCCGTGGCATGGCGCGGCGCGCTTGTCCATGGTGGCGGCAACGGGCAGGGTGGCACGCCCGTGATGAGTCCCGCCACCCGCTTCGCCCTGATCTTCGCCGCGCAATTCGCGGCCTTTGGTGTGATGATGCCCTTCCTGCCGCCGCTTTTGCTGGCGCGCGGGCTTACGCCGGCTGATCTTGGCACCGTGCTGGCCGCCGGAAGTGCGCTGAAATTGCTGGCGGGGCCTTTGGGCGGGCGCGTTGCGGATCGGCTTGGTGATCCGCGGTTAGTGCTGATTTGCTGCACCGGCGTAGCGGCTATTGTCGCGGCGGGCTTTGGGCTGGTTGGTGGGTTTTGGGCTTTGCTGCTGGTGAATTTGGCGCTGTCGGCGGCGTTGGCGCCGACCACCGCGCTTGCTGACGCGATGGCGCTGCGCGCCGCCCGAGAGCCCCCTGGCTTTGATTACGGCCGTGTCCGGGCGGCTGGGTCTGTAAGCTATATCCTGGTCGCGGTTGCCGCTGGCGCGCTGGTGGGCGTGCTGGGCGCGGGGAGTGCCGCCTGGCTGATTGCCGCCATGCTTGGCCTTGGCGCAGCGGCGGCCTTTCTGCTGCCGCGGGCTGATGGAAG
>JAPLOJ010000432.1 GCA_026400795.1 Alphaproteobacteria bacterium | reverse complement strand
AAAGCATCGCTCAGCTCAAACAATGGGATTCGAGACAATGGCCGATGGCATGGTGCAGGATGAATTGCCGGTGAAGTTCGATCTTTTGACCTCGAATCCCGTGTACAAACCTTTCCGTTACCCTTGGGCCTATGAAGCCTGGTTGCAGCAACAGCGCATCCATTGGCTGCCGGAAGAAGTGCCGCTCGCGGATGATGTGAAGGATTGGCAAAAGAACCTGACGCCGTCGGAGCGCAATCTGCTGACGCAGATTTTCCGCTTCTTCACCCAGGCGGATGTCGAGGTGAATAATTGCTACATGAAGCATTATTCGCAGGTGTTTAAGCCGACGGAAGTGCTGATGATGATGTCGGCCTTCTCCAACATCGAAACGGTGCATATCGCCGCCTATAGTCATTTGCTCGACACCATCGGCATGCCCGAAATCGAATACACGGCCTTCCTCAAATACAAGGAGATGAAGGACAAGTACGATTACATGCAGAGCTTCAGTGTCGCGAACAAGACTGAAATCGCGAAGACGCTGGCCGCTTTTGGCGCTTTCACCGAAGGGCTGCAGCTTTTCGCTTCCTTCGCGATTCTCATGAATTTCCCGCGCTTCAATAAGATGAAGGGCATGGGCCAGATCGTGAGCTGGTCTGTGCGCGACGAAACCCTGCATTGCCTTTCCCTGATCCGGCTGTTCCGCACTTTTGTGCAGGAAAATCCAGAAATCTGGACCGAGGAATTCCGCCGCGATCTTTACCTGGTTTGCGCCACCATCGTAGATCATGAAGATGCCTTCATTGATCTGGCCTTTGAATTGGGCGGTGTGCAGGGCATGGATGCTTCGCTCACCAAGCAATATATCCGCTTCATCGCGGATCGCCGCTTGCAGCAGCTTGGGCTTGAACCGCTCTATAACATTGAAAAAAATCCGCTGCCTTGGCTCGATGAAATGCTGAACGCCGTGGAACATGCGAATTTCTTCGAAAACCGTTCCACTGAATATTCCAAGGCCAGCACCGCCGGTTCCTGGGAAGAGGCTTTTGCTGATAGCGCCTTTTCTTCCGCGCAACCGGAAGGCGAGATCGAACTCGCGCGGCATTGACGCGGCGTGTTCACGCTGGGTGAATTGGAAGAGGCAGCGCGGCTTGTCCACACTGCCTTTCCGCCCACGCCGCAATATGCCTGGCCGCTGCTCGCGCAACGCGCGGGGGCAGAGGTTTGGGTAAAGCATGAAAACCATACGCCGACCGGCGCCTTCAAGGTGCGCGGTGGCGTGGTTTTCATGGAAAGGCTGAAGCGCGAAAACCCCAATGTGGCGGGCGTGGTGAGTGCCACGCGCGGCAATCACGGCCAATCGCTGGCTTATGCCGGCGCGCGCTACGGTATTCCCGTCACCATCCTGGTGCCCCGCGGCAATAGCGTTGAAAAGAACAACGCGATGCGCGCGCAGGGTGCGCGGCTGATTGAATATGGCGAGGATTTTGACGAGGCGCGCGAAGAAGCCGCAAGGCTCGCCAAGGCCGAAGGCTTGCTGTTTGCGCCATCCTTCGCCCGCGATCTAGTGCTTGGTGTGGCCACCTACGCGCTGGAATTCCTGCGCGCGGCACCGCCTTTGGCTGCGCTTTACGTGCCAATTGGCCTTGGTTCGGGCATTTGCGGCTGCATCCTGGCGCGCGATCTGCTTGGCCTGAAGACCGAAATCATCGGCGTGCAAAGCACCGAAGCGCCGGCCTATGCGCTTTCCTTCGCGGCGGGGCGTGTGGTGACAACACCAACCGCCAATACACGCGCAGATGGCATGGCCACGCGCCTGCCCGATGCCGGCGCTTTGGAGATTATCCGCAAAGGTGCCGCGCGCATCGTGACGGTGACGGATGACGAAGTGGCCGCCGCCATGCGCGCCTATTGGCAGGATACGCATAATCTGGCGGAAGGGGCGGGCGCCGCGCCGCTCGCGGCATTGTTGCAGGAACGCGATAGGATGCGTGGCAAGCGCGCGGGCGTTGTGCTTTGCGGGGGGAATATTGACCTCGCGCTGTTTCGTGATTGGGTGATGGCGTAGATCAGTCCCGCGGCAGATTCGACCAATAGCTATTCCGGCTGCACGCCCAATTCGCGAAACGCCTTGCCGGTTGCTTCATATTCGGAAGCGAGCAAGCGCCCAAGGTCAGCGCGGCCGCGAAATTGCGGCACGGCACCCCAGTTTTCCGCGAAACGCTTGAAGCTTTCCGTTTCCATCGCGCGGCGGCAGGCCTCCTGCAGCCGATCCAAAATGGGCTCTGGCGTGCCGCGTGTCGCCCAAAGCGCTGCAAAGGAAGGCTGGAAGGCATCAACGCCCTGTTCGCGCGCGGTTGGCACATCCGGAAAGGCCGGGTGGCGCCCTTCGGAGAATACCGCGACCAGCCGCGTCTGCCCCGCCCGCGCCATGGGCACACCAGACGCGACCACAATCGCCGCGAAATCCAAGCGCCCCGCAATCACTTCGGTCAGTGATGCGCCATCACCGCGAAACGGCACATGCGTCCATTGCCCACCGGCGGCAACTTGCACGCGATGAACCCCCAGAAACGGCGCGGAATTCGGCCCAGGCGAGCCGTAATTCAGGGGCCGCTGTTTCGCCGCCGCCACCATATCGGGCAGCGTGCGCCAGGGGCTATCGGCCTTCACCATGATGCCAAGAATATTCTCGGTCACGTTGCAGACCGGCGCCACGGCATCCGGCCCAAGCCCCGTATTGCGCACGAGATGCGGCTGGAACGCGAGAGGCACGAGCGGCGCATAGGCCAGCGTATGCCCATCAGGTGCGGCTGCCATCAAGGCGCGCATACCGACCACACCGGAAGCGCCGGATTGGCTGGTCACCACAAAATTCTGCCCGAAATCGCGCGTGAAGGCATCGGCCAAGGCGCGCGCCGCCGCATCCGTGCTGCTGCCGGTGGCATAGGGGTTGATGATGGTGACTGGCCGATCCGGAAAAGCCTTGGCCGCGAAAGGGATCAGCAGCAGGGCAAGGAATAATAGGCGCTTCATACGCATCACTCCTCAATAATCGCAACGGCACGCGTCCAGCCGGCGGAACCGCGATGCACCTTTACGGGGAAGCAGGAAATCATGAAGCCATCCGGCGGCAGGCTTTCCAGATTCGTGAGCTTTTCCATGTGGCAATAGCCAATCTCGCGCCCCGCGCGATGGCCTTCCCAGATCAGGGACGCATCACCGGTTTCCTGCACTTTTTTCTTCGTCAATGAAAACGGCGCATCCCAGGACCAGCCATCAATCCCCGTCACGCGTACGCCCTGTTCAAGCATCCATAGCGTTGCCGCCTTGCCAACCCCGCAGCCGCTATGGATGAAATCATCCTGCCCGTAACGGCTGGCCGCGCGCGTATTCACCACCACAATTTCAAGCGGTTTCAGCGTGTGGCCGATGCGCTGCAATTCCGCCTGCACATCTTCCGGCGTCGCGACATAGCCATCCGGGAAATGCCGGAAATCGAGCTTCACCCCTGGCTGAAAGCACCAATCCAAAGGCACTTCATCAATCCGCCAGGATGGCTCCCCGCCCGGAACCGTCCTTTCATTCATGCGGCTGAAGAAGTGATAGGGGGAATCAAGATGCGTCCCGCTATGGGTTGTGATGCGCACCACTTCCCGCGCGGCGAATTGGCCTTCGGGCAATTGATCCACGCTGATGCCAAATTCCTGCGCCAAGCGCGGCGCGGTCATGTGATGATCGTGATACTCAATCTCCGGCAGCATATGTGGCGGGTCTGAAGCGATCCCGCCCTTGAGTGCGACCGAAATATCAATGAAACGGCGAGCCATGGCTTCCCCCTTATTCTTCAAAAATCGCAACAGCGCGGGTCCAGCCCGCGGAGCCACGATAGACTTTCACCGGCAGGCAGGAAATCGTGAAACCGCTGGGGGGCAGCTTATCCAGGTTGGAGAGTTTTTCGATATGGCAATAGCCAATCTCTCGCCCTGCGCGATGACCTTCCCAGATCAGTGAAACATCGCCTGTCGCCGCGACCTTCTTTTTGGTCAGTGAAAACGGCGCATCCCAGGACCAACCATCCGTACCCGTCACGCGCACGCCCTGTTCCAGCAGCCAAAGGGTTGCTTCCTTGCCCATGCCGCAGCCGGAATGGATATAGTCATCCTCCCCATAACGCGCGCCGGCGGCGGTATTCACCACCACGATTTCCAAAGGCTTTAGCGTATGGCCGATGCGCTTCAATTCCGCCTGCACATCATTGGCGGTCGCGACATAGCCATGCTCAAAATGCCGGAAATCCAGCTTCACGCCAGGCTGCAAGCACCAATCAAGCGGCACTTCATCAATGCGCCAGGAAGGCTCGCCACCCGGCACCAGTCTTTCATTCATGCGGCTGAAATAATGATAAGGCGCGTCAATATGCGTGCCGTTATGGGTGCTGATCTGCACGCGCTCAATCGCCGCATATTCGCCTTCGGGCAATTGATCCACGCTAATGCCGAAATCCTGCGCCATGCCAGGCGCGGTCATGTGGTGATCGAGATACTCGATCTTTGGTAGCGCATGGGGCGGGTCACTGATGATGCCGGCCTTGAGTGCCACGGATATGTCAACGATGCGACGGGGCATGGGGTTTCTCCTTCTTTTGAGATCAAACAGGCCAGGCAATGGCGGGCGCGATGGCGCCACGGCATTCGCCAAAGCCGATGGAAACAGCACCAGGCGCTTCAGCGCGGGCGCGGAAAATCACCTCATCACCATCCTGCAACCAGCGGCGAGTTTCGCCATTGGGCAGGGTGATGGGGCCGGTAAGGCCAAGTTCGGCAAGACACGCGGCGGCAGTTTCTTCCGGGCCGGAAACCGTGCCGCTACCCAGCAAATCGCCGGGCAGCAGATTGCAGCCATTGGTGCCGTGATGCGCCACCATTTGCGCCGCGGTCCAATACATGCGGGCGAAATCCGTATCGGTCAGCAAAGCGGGCGCTGCGCCTTCCGCGCGCATCTTGGCGGTCACTAGCAAGGCCTGCATGCGAACGCCAAGCGCGCCCGCAGCACGGTTCCAGGCGCTATCCAGATAAGGCAGCGGCGGCGGCTCAATCGCTGGTGCCGCTTTCGCGAAAGGCTCCAGCGCTTCCGCTGTGATCACCCAGGGCGAGACGGATGTTGAGACACTCTTCGCCAAGAACGGTCCCAGAGGCGGCATTTCCCAGCGCTGGATATCGCGCGCCGACCAGTCATTCAAAAGCCCAAAGCCGAAAATACGCTGAGGTGCCTCGGCCATGGTCACGGGTGTGCCGAGCTTATTCTCCCCCGCGATCCAGAGCGCCAGTTCCAATTCATAATCCATCGCTTCCGATGGGGCGAAGCGAACCTCGCCATCGCTGCGCGCCCATTGGCCATGCGGGCGGATCACATCCTCGCCACTCACGCGCACCGAACTGGCACGAGAATGATAGGCAACCGGCAAATGCCGAAAGGCCTGGGGCAGGGGATTTTTGGGGTCACGCCGCACGCCAAGCCGCGCGCAGTGATCATAACTCGCCATAAAGTCAGAAAAATTCGCAACCGTGGCGGGCATGTGCATTTGCGCATCACGCATGGGCACCAGAACGCGCGCGGCCAAGGTTTCAGCCGGTGACCCCGCCGCCAGCAGCGCCGAAATTTGCGCGCGCAAACCGGCCGATGCGCCCCTGCCAAGCGCCATCAGCGCATTCAGGCTTGGCCCTGCGGCGGCTTCTGCCGCTGCACCGGAAAGCAGGCCAGCGCTGATCGCCGCGCGCAAATCCAAAATCATCTCGCCAATCGCAACCCCGCCGCGCGGCGCTTCCCCGGCGCGGCTGAAGATGCCGAAGGGCAGGTTCTGGATCGGGAAATCCTGCCCCGGCTGATTGGCAGAAGCGACCCAGCTTTTCAGGCTGGGGTTATGCGTGGCATTCATGCGGGCGTTCCTGTGGCTTTCTTGGGGGCGATCATGGCCTGCCCGGGCGTGAAGGCAAGCCCGCCGGTGAAAGGTTTGGGAAAAGCCGCCATTTCAGCCTATTCTGGCAGAAAGCCCAGGAGGACCCAGATGCTCGACGCCACAACCAAGCTGCCCTTGAAGGACCCCGCCCTTTTCCGTCAGGCGAATTACATCGCCGGCGCCTGGGTGCAGGCCGATAGCGGCAAGACCATTGCCGTGCGTAACCCTGCTAGCGGGGAAGTGATTGGCGAAGTGCCCGCCATGGGCCAGGCCGAAACGCGCCGCGCCATTGAAGCCGCCAATGCCGCCTGGCCGGCCTGGCGCGCGATGCTGGCGAAAGATCGCGCCGTGATCTTGCACAAAATCGCCGCGCTGATGCATGAAAATTCGGATGATCTGGCTGCGATCATGACGGCTGAGCAAGGCAAGCCGTTGGCGGAGGCGAAGGGCGAAGTGGTTTATGCCGCTTCCTTCATTGAATGGTTCGCCGATGAAGGCCGCCGCGTGCAGGGGGAAACGATCCCCCAAAACGCCAAGGGCCGCCGCATTCTGGTGACCAAGGAACCGATTGGCGTTTTTGCGGCCATCACGCCGTGGAATTTTCCTGCGGCCATGATAACGCGGAAGGCCGGTCCGGGTTGGGCCGCGGGCTGCACCGGCGTGATCCGCCCGGCATCGCAAACGCCGTTTTCCGCGCTTGCCTTGGCGGTATTGGCAGAACGCGCGGGCATGCCTTCCGGCGTCTGCAATGTAATCACCGGGCCTTCTGGTGAGACAGGGAAGGAACTCACCAGCAACCCGATCATCCGTAAACTATCCTTCACGGGTTCTACGGAAGTTGGCCGTGTGCTGCTCGCGCAATGCGCCGCGACCATCAAGAAAACCTCGATGGAATTGGGCGGGAATGCGCCCTTCATTGTGTTCGATGATGCGGATTTGGACGCGGCCGTTGCGGGGGCGATGGCGTCCAAATATCGCAATGCGGGGCAGACTTGTGTCTGCGCCAATCGCATCCTGGTGCAGGATGGTGTTTATGAAGCCTTCGCCGCCAAGTTGAAGACAGCGGTGGAAGGGCTGAAGGTCGGCCCCGGGATGGAACCTGGCGTCACGCAAGGTCCGCTGATCAATGCCGATGCGGTGGCGAAGGTGGAAGAACATATCGCCGATGCGCTGGCGCAAGGTGCCAGTGTGATCACCGGCGGCAAGCGCCATGCGCGCGGCGGCAATTTCTTTGAACCGACGATCCTTTCGAATGTGCCGCGCGGCGCCAAGATTTTCGGGGAAGAGACCTTCGGCCCAGTGGCGCCTTTGTTCCGCTTCAAGACGGAAGAAGAAGCGATCCAGATGGCTAATGATACGGAATTCGGCCTGGCTTCTTACTTCTACGCCCGCGATGTCGGGCGCATTTTCCGTGTGGCCGAGGCTTTGGAATACGGCATTATCGGCATCAATGAGGGGATCATCTCCACCGCTGAAGTGCCCTTTGGTGGCTTCAAGCAATCGGGCCTTGGGCGCGAAGGCAGCCATATGGGCATCGAGGAATATCTTGAAGTGAAATACCTCGCCCTTGGTGGTATCGGCACGTGAGTGAGGCGATTTTCCTGGAAGACCTGTTTCCGGGCCGGCGCTTTACCGCGGGCTCGGTGATGGTTGATGCCGAGGAAGTCAAACGCTTCGCCGCGCTTTATGACCCGCAGCCCTTCCATATGGATGAAGAAGCGGGTGCAGCGCATCCGCTTTTTGGGCGGCTGGCCGCGAGTGGTTGGCATACTGCGGGCATGACCATGCGCATGGTAGTGCAGGCCATTGGCGGCATTTCTGGCGGCATTGTCGGTGGCGGCGGCGAGATTCAATGGACCAAGCCGGTCTATCCTGGCGATACGCTGCGCGTAGAAATCGAGGTGCTGGAAGTGGCGCCATCACGCTCTCGGCCGGATCGCGGCAGCGCGCTAATGCGTAACACAACCTTCAACCAACATGATGAGCCGGTGCAGATTTTCACCGTGCGCGTTGTTGTCCCGAAGCGTCCTGTCTGATCGGTTTTCCTGAGGTTTCCATGGCTTATGATTTTGATCTTTTCGTGATTGGTGGCGGTTCTGGTGGGGTGCGCTCCGCGCGCATCGCCGCCGGGCATGGGGCGCGGGTGGGTGTCGCCGAAGAACGCTTCTGGGGTGGCACTTGTGTGAATGTCGGCTGCGTGCCGAAGAAGATCATGGTGAACGCGGCTGAATATGGCGCCTGGGCGGAAGATGCGGCGGCTTTTGGGTGGTCGTTTGAAAATCACGGGCATGATTGGGCGAAGCTGGCGGCGGCACGAGACGCCGAAGTGGCGCGGCTTTCGGGAATTTATGGCCGCTTGCTGGGCAATGCAGGTGTGACTTCCTTCGATGCGCGCGCCACCTTCCTGGATGCGCATACACTTGATGTCGGCGGCAAGCGCGTGACGGCAGAGCGCATCATCATCGCGGTCGGCGGTGTCGCGACGCGGCTTGATATTCCAGGCGCGGAGCTTGGGCTGATTTCCGATGATCTTTTCACGCTGAAGGCTTTGCCCAAGCGCGTCGCGGTGCTGGGCGCTGGCTATATCGCGGTGGAATTCGCCTGCATCCTGAAGGGGCTGGGGGCTGAGGTTGCGCTGGTGCATCGCGCGCCGCTGCCCCTGCGCGGCTTTGATGAGGATATTCGCAGCGCTGCCGCTGAAGCCTTGGTTGCACAGGGCATTGCCTGCCATGCCGGCGTCAGCCCTGTCCGCATTGAAGCACGCGGCGCGGAGCGTGTGCTGCATCTTTCCGATGGAACGACGCAAGTTTTCGACGCAGTCTTTTTCTGCACCGGCCGCAAACCCGCAACGGCCGGGCTTGGGCTCGATAAGGCCGGCGTGCGCCTGGATGCCAATGGCGTGATCGCGGTGGATGACAACCACGCGACCAGCCAGCCGCATATCTATGCGATTGGCGATGTACTGGACCGGGTGAACCTGACCCCTATGGCAACCGCCATTGGTCACGCGCTTGCCGATACGCTGTTCGGCAATAACCCGCGCCGTGTGAGCTATGAAAACGTGCCGACTGCAGTTTTCATGAGCCCACCCATCGGTACGGTGGGCATCACGGAAGAAGAAGCGGCCAAGCGCGGCCCCGCCGATATTTACGTCACGCGATTCACGCCCATGCGCCACACCATCAGCAAGCGCGAAGGCCGTAAGACGCTGATGAAGCTCGTGGTCTGCCAAGGCACGCAAAAAATCCTCGGCGCGCATATGATCGGCGAAGACGCGGGTGAGATGATGCAAGGGATCGGCATTGCCGTGGTGATGGGCGCCACAAAACAGGATTTTGATCGCACTATCGGCATTCATCCAACGGCGGCTGAGGAATTCGTCACACTCCGCACCCGCACCCGCGTGGTGGGCGCGTGATGCAGCTGGCGCAGCGCCTGATCATCGGCTTCGCCTCGGTCGGGCATTTCCTGCATCATGTGCTGACCGGGCTTTTCCTGACGCTGGCCGTGATTTTGGAAGGCGTCTGGCAAAGACCCTATGCGGAAATTATCGCGCTTTGGACGCTCGGTGCCGCGATGATCGGGGTTGGTGCGCCGCTCGCGGGCTGGCTTGCGGATCGCTTTGGCCATGCGCGGATGATGACGATGTTTTTCCTGGGTATTGGTCTGGCTTCCATCATCGCCGGCTTTATTGCCGATAGTGCTGAGATGGGGCTCGCACTCGCGCTGCTGGGTGGCTTTGGCGCGATTTATCACCCCGTCGCACTGGCCTGGGTTTCCATGACCGCGCCGCCCGATGCGCGCGGGCGACTGATGGGTATTCTGGGCATTGCGGGCAGTATCGGCGTTGCCTGCGCTGCCGTGATTGCCGGTGGCCTGGCGGAGGTCGCCGGTTGGCGCATGGCGATGATTATTCCCGGCATTATCACCATCATCGCCGGGCTTGCGCTGCTATTCTGCCTTATCACGGGTCGCGTTGCCGCCAGCAATCACCAACCGGGCGCAGAGGCAGCGCAGGCTGCGGCGGCTGAGGCAGCGCGTATTCCCTGGGGCGTGCTGATTGTGCTCGCCATCACCTTCATGCTGGGCTCCATTGCCTATACTGCCTATTCCACTGCGCTTCCAAAGTGGCTGAGTGACATGTTGCTGCTTGATTCCGCCCGGCCAGCGCAGCTTGGCCTGATTGTAGGTGCCACCATGTTGATGGGTAGTGTGGGGCAATTGATTGGCGGGCGGCTCGCGGATCAGATGCCGATGAAGACGCTTTATGTCGCGACCTTCCTGGTGAAACTTCCGCTCATGCTGCTGGCGGCCTGGTTTGGCGGGGTTTGGGTGCTGCTGATTGCTGTGTTCATCGGCTTCATGTTCGATTTCTCGGCGCCGGTCGAAAACCTGCTGCTGGCACGCTATTCTTCGGGCAAGCGGCGCGGCCTGGCCTTTGGGCTGAAATTCGCGATGGGTTTTGTCGCCGCACCGCTGGGGGTGAACCTTGTTGCCTGGGCCTATGGCGATGCAGCTGGCGGCGCGCCGGCGCTATTCCTGACCCTGGCTGTTCTTGGGCTTGTCATGCTGGCCGCCGCCATGGCTTTGCCGCGTGATGCGGGCGCACGCACGGCACCAAGGGCGGTCACCGCCTAAGGCTTCCACCGCAGCGCCAAGCCGTGCAGGATACGCCCCCGAAAGCATTAAGGGATACCGCCCGATGAAAACGCGCGCCGCCGTGGCTTGGCAAGCGAAACAGCCGCTCACCATTGAAACTGTGGATTTGGATGGCCCCAAAGCCGGCGAAGTCCTGGTCGAAATCATGGCGACCGGTGTCTGCCACACGGATTCCTACACGCTGGATGGGCTGGATTCTGAGGGGCTTTTCCCCGCCATCCTAGGCCATGAAGGTGCGGGCATTGTGCGGGAGGTCGGCGCGGGTGTGACCAGCGTAAAGCCCGGTGATCATGTCATCCCGCTCTACACGCCGGAATGCCGCGCCTGCAAAACCTGCCTCAGTCAGCGCAGCAATCTTTGCACCTCAATTCGCGGCACGCAGGGCAAGGGCGTGATGCCGGATGGCAGCAGCCGCTTCAGTTGCGAAGGCGCTGCATCTGGCAAGCCGCTTTTCCACTACATGGGGTGCAGCACTTTTTCGAACTTCACGGTGCTGCCGGAGATTGCGGTTGCGAAAGTGCGCGAAGACGCGCCCTTCGACAAAATTTGCTATATCGGCTGCGGAGTCACCACCGGCATCGGCGCGGTGATCTATGCGGCCAAGGTCTGGCCTGGCGCCAATGTAGTTGTCTTTGGCCTGGGCGGTATTGGGCTGAATGTCATCCAAGGCGCGCGGATGGTGGGGGCCGACAAGATCATCGGCGTTGACATCAACCCTGCCAAACAGGCCATGGCGCGCAAATTCGGCATGACGCATTTCATCAACCCGAATGAGGTCGGCACCGATAAGGTGGTCCAGGCCATCACGGACCTCACGGGCGGTGGCGCCGATTTCTCCTTCGATTGCACCGGCAATGTCGCGGTGATGCGCCAGGCACTGGAATGCTGCCATCGCGGTTGGGGTGAGAGCATCATCATCGGCGTCGCCCCTTCAGGCGCCGAGATCGCAACCCGCCCCTTCCAGCTTGTCACTGGCCGCGTCTGGAAAGGTTCAGCCTTTGGCGGCGCGCGCGGGCGCACCGATGTGCCGAAAATCGTTGATTGGTACATGGAAGGGAAGATCAATATTGATGATCTGATCACCCACACCATGCCGCTTGAGAAAATCAACGATGCCTTCGATTTGATGCATGAAGGCAAATCCATCCGATCGGTGGTGGTGTTTTAGGGGCAGCGCCTCAAGTACTATTCACCATGCTCTCGAACTCCCGAAACAGGCTGATCGCCTCCGGGTCGAAAAACGGCAGGATTTGGCTGAGGAAAATCCCTGCCGTGCCGCGGCCATGGTCTATCCAGTAAAAGGTATTGCCAAGCCCGGCCCAGGCAAGCCCGCCGACGGACCGTCCCTGCGGCGATGGCCGCCGGTTCACCAGAAACGTCAGCCCCCAACCATTCGCCGTGCCGGGGAAAAAATCCGCATCGCGCGTGGCGCTGGGCACGGCGGAAATCATCGGGCGCACCGAAAGCGGCGCAATCTAGTCGCGCGCCATCTCGGCCACGGTCTCCGGCTTCAGCAGCCTGATCTTGCCGTGCTTGCCGCCATTCAAAATCATGCGCGCGAAAGCCAAATAGTCCCGCGCCGTGCCGTAAAGCCCGCCGCCACCGGTCTCAAACTCCGGCTCCTGTGGTACTTCGAAGGGAATGACGGCAAGCGCGCCATCCGCGCCGCGCCCATGCATCGCCGCCAGCCGCGCCCTTTGATCCGGGCGCAGCTTGAAGGACGTATCAACCATGCCGAGCGGTTCAAAAATCACCCGCGCCAAATGCGCGCCCAATGTCTCGCCGGTTGCGGCTTCAATCATCTTGCCGGCCCAATCAATGCCGATGCCATAACTCCAATCCTCGCCAGGATCGAATAGCAGGGGCAGGGCAAGTGCGGCATTGCGGCAGGTGCCAACCGCGGGCGTACCGGTCGCCTTGCGGAAGCGCGCGATGTCGGCGCTCCACATGTCATAGGCATAGCCCGAAGTATGGGTCAGCAAATGGCGCAAGGTGATGGGGCGTTTGGCTGGGCGCAGCTTGGGCTGACCGGCCTCGTCAAAGCCTTCCAGCACGCCAAGCGCGCCGATACCCGGCACTAGCGCGCTTGCCGGTGCATCCAGGGAAACCTTGCCCGCTTCCACCAGCATCATCGCCGCTGCCGCGTCAGGCTGCATGAGTTCCGCACTTCCAAGCGCCCGGCTGCCAAAACCGGCATCCCAGCTACTGCCATGCCGGTCACCCAAAGCCAGCACCAGGCCGGGAATGGCCCCCGCCTGGACGGCCTTTTGCATCCGAATTGCGATATCTTGCTGCCTGTCCATGCCTGCCACTTTCCTTGCCATTCTGCCGCGCTACCCGGCTGCTCTTCCCCTCGGCGCGGGCACGTGTTTATTGTGCCCGGTCTAGTATCAAGGAGATAGGCGGAAATGACTGCGCGGGGCTGGAGCCCGGCATCATGGCGGAACATGCCGATCAGGCAGGTGCCGGAATATCCCGACCAGGCGGCTTTGGCCGCAATGGAAGCCAAGATCGCGCGATTTCCCCCGCTGG
>JAPLOJ010000314.1 GCA_026400795.1 Alphaproteobacteria bacterium | reverse complement strand
GATCGGCCTGGCTCAGGCGGGTGGTGAGGGGTATTTTGATGATGGCGGTTATCCGGTGGGCGGCAGTTGGGATGAAATCTCATTGCCCGATATCGGCGACCCCAATGCCTATGCGCTGGAGATTTCCGGCGATTCCATGGAACCGGTGTTTCGCGATGGGGATGTGGTGATTGTCTCCCCCGCCGCTCCGGTACGCCGTGGGGATCGCGTTGTCGTGCGCACGCGGCGCGGTGAGGTGATGGCCAAGGAATTGCGCCGGCATTCGGCGAAGCGGATTGATGTCGCCAGCCTCAATCCCGCACATCCAAGCTATAGTTTCGAATTGCCGGAAATTGCCTGGGTGCATCGCATTGTCTGGGCGAGCCAGTAGCAGCTGCGTTAAGCGATGGTCTTGATCGCCAGCCCAAAGGCGCCTTGCGCAAAACGGCGCATATTGGCGCGGCGATCCGCCCTGCCGGTTTCAAGCGTGATCACGCGTTCAATGCCAGGTCCCACCACGGCAATGCAGCTATGCCCTGCGGCGTCGCCATAGCGATTGCCTGTGGGGCCGGCGGCGCCGGTCTCAGCCAACCCCCAATCCGCGCCATGCCTTTCGCGCACGCGCCGCGCGAGCAACAGGGCATAGGGCTCACTCGCCGAACGCATGCCGGCCATGTCGGCGGGCGTGATGCCCAGCAGGGCTTCGCGCGCTTGCGCGGTATAGATCACGCCGCCGCCAAGGAAATAGGCGGAGGCACCGGGTTCAGCGAGCAAGGCAGCCGCGATCAGCCCGCCAGTTGAGGATTCCGCGACTGCAACGCGTTGACGCTTGGCCTTCAAGGCTGCGCCCAGCGCCGCCGCTGAAACATGCAAGGCTTCCATGCTGAATTTCCTTCACCCGCCAGAGATGTGTTTCCAATAGCGATGCGTCACCGCCAGCGCCACCAGTCCACAACCCGCCATCAGCGCGGTCGCAATCGGCGCGCCCAACAACTCCGCCGCGATGCCAAGGCCAATGAAGCCAATCGGCCCCATGCCGATGCAAACGGAAAGCAGGCCCAGCACGCGGCTGCGTAATTCCACCGGCGTTGCCAGATAAATCAGTGTGGGCTGCATGATGCCAAAGCCCGAACCGCCGATGCCTACCAGAATCAGCGCAAGCCCTGCCATCCACGGATTGGGGATCAGGGCAAAGGCGATGACCATGCAAAGATACATGGTAAGGCCGCCGATATAGCAGCGCCGATAGAGCGCCGGGCCGATCAACAGCGTGATCAGCACCGCACCCACCAGCGCGCCCACGCCATCCATGCTGGCCAGCACGCCAACACCTTCAGGCCCTAGCGCCAATTGATCCTTACCGATCACCGGGATCATGCTGGTGAAGGGCCAGCCGAACAGATTGAAGATCAGCGTGATCACAAGCGTGCCGCTCAAGCGCGGGTCGGCGCGCACGGCGGCCAGCCCCTCGGCAATGCGGGCAAGCACAGGCGCGGGACGGCTTGCGGTGACGCGCGGTGTTGTTGGCAGCAGCATGGCTGCGATCAGTGCCGGCAGATAAAGCAGCGTCGCCAATACGAAAGTGCCATCCAGCCCAAGCAGTGCCAGCAGCACACCACCAAGCGTTGGCCCCAGCATGCGGCTGGCATTGCTGGTGCCGACATCAATGGACATGGCCGCACCCATGCGCGCCGGCCCCACCACGGCGCCAATCATGGCGCGGCGCACGGGATTGTCGGCAGCCCAGCCAACACCATTGATGAAGGCCGCAACGGCCAAATGCCAAACGGCGATCAGCCCCAGCAAAGCGAGCAGCGCAATCACGGCCGAGGCCAGGATTTGCATTACCAGGATCAGGATTTGCACGCGGCGCAGATCCATCCTCTCCGCTGCCGCGCCCAGAAAGGCGCCGAACAGCCCCATGGGCAGAAGGCGCAGCATGGTCAGCATGGCAACAATAAAGGCTGATCCGGTGGCGTTATAGGCAAAGACACCCACCGCCAGCATTTCCAGCCAGCGCACCACAAAAATCGAAAACCCGACCATCCAGAGCCGACGAAAGTCGCGCTCCTGGAACAGGCTTCG
>JAPLOJ010000345.1 GCA_026400795.1 Alphaproteobacteria bacterium | reverse complement strand
GGTGGCGCTGATCCGGCAATCCAGGCTTTCCGTGATGCCGATTGCGCCCGAGCATTGGGCGGTGATTGCCCGCATGGGCGGCTGGGCCGGCAAATGAGCAAGCCAGAACGCGCGCTTTGTGCGCTTGAGGATATCCCCGATGGCGGATCAAAAGGCTTCCCGGCCGCGCCGGGCGCCTTCATGGGGCTTTTTGCCGTCCGGCGCGGCAGCGTGGTTTGGGTTTATGTGAATTCCTGCCCGCATATCGGCCTGCCTTTGGACCCCGTGCCGGATCGCTTTCTGGACGCCAAGCGCCAGCATATTCTCTGTTCCGCCCATGGCGCGCGGTTTGAGATCGAATCGGGCGAATGCGTCTCCGGTCCCTGCTATGGGGAGGCTTTAGAAGCCGTGGCAGCGCGGGTGGATGAGGCTGGGCAGGTGCTGGTGCCTGCGGATGCGGGGCTGTGAGCGGATTTCATTGCATGATCTTTGCGCATAATCTCTGCTACGTGTTTTGAGCCAGGAATGAGATAGGGAGGCAGGCAAAGGGTCCCATGAATTGGTGGCAACGCATAAGCCTGACCTTCACGCTTTGCCTGATGCTGCTGCTTGGGTTTGCGGATGCCGGCGCCAGGACGGAAAGGGTACGGCCTTATGAGATTGCCGGTCCAGCCGGGCTTGGCAGCGATGAGCCGCTCTGCCGGAGGTTGGCTGCTGCACTTAATGCTCAAGGTAGTCGGGAACTGACAGCGCCGCGTACGGATTCGATGTTTGCGCGCTGGCAAGAGGTGCAGCATCGTGACTCTCAAGAAACAATTCATGAGGCGACGCGTGCAGATATTCTGAATGAGGGGAAAGAGCGCACCATCTATCGGATCACAGATTTGTATTCATTCGATAGATCTACACAGTCGTTAGTATTCATGCGTGATGAATCGGAGAGTTTGCCGTTACGCCAAAGAGCCGGACAGCCATCTACATGGGCTGAAGCAGTTGAAAGCGGTCGCATGTTAGCTGTAACGAATGTCCTCACTTCGAACTCCTCCCCCACACTCAGTAATTTTCTGCGACAATATCCGACGTTGAAAACGCCCGCTGGACGACGTTTTCGAATGCCAGGATATGCGCAAGCCACCGATTTGATTCTGCTTGATGGTGGCCGATCTATGGTGCTGTTTGAGGATACCGAAGTACGCTCGGCGATACTCTTGGAGATAAACGCTGGGCGACCACATCCTATTTGCTATCTTTCCTAACGTGAGGCGTGAAGTTAGGCATGACTTGGCAGCCCAGCCCTAGTTTAAGCCCCAACCGTGCCTCTCTCGTATTCAGCAATGCATTACCCTAAAAAAGCAATGTTTCTTCGCAATTTGATGGTTTGCAGCGAGGAAGTCGTTATCTTACTATGTGTCAGCGGTCGCTAAGGGAAGCGCTACGCCACGGGTGGTCACAAACCCCAAGCCCCTAACGCGCAATGGCGCGAAGTGTCGCGCGGAGGCGATCATGCTTAAGTGGTTTCGTGAAACTGGTGGAGATGTGATTGCTTGGATTTTATGGCGCTTCTATGCTTGGTGTTTCAAGCGAGAGGATAAAAGTAAAGCTTTTTGGCTTTTCACCACAGCAATCGCCTATTTTATTATGATTGTGGGGTGGGGATTATGCATTTTCCTGTTCTACTATGTAGTTATCCGTTGAAGAAATCATGCGTAAGTCTTGATTCGATCTGGCCTTTTGCTACCTTCGGGGCGGCCAGCGACTTTGACGCAGTGCCGCGGGCTTGAAAGAGGCGCGCTAGCCGCTTGCCCTCGTCTAGCGTGGCAGTTGCGAATGAGGGCAATGGCCGGGCTACCGAAATTGGCCTATAGCGGGCGCTCCCATTCTTCTTCCGCCAAAGGGTTTTGCATGTCGGCTTGGCAATTCTGGATTGATCGTGGCGGCACCTTCACCGATATCGTCGCGCGCGATCCGGCCGGGCGGCTTTCCACGCTAAAGCTGCTCTCCGAAAACCCGGAACGCTACAAGGACGCAGCGGTGGCCGGCATTCGCCAATGCCTGGGCCTTGCCGCCGGCGCGCCGATCCCACCCGGGCTGATCGAGGCGGTGAAAATGGGCACCACGGTCGCCACCAATGCGCTTTTGGAACGCAAGGGTGAACGTGTGCTGCTGCTGGTCAATCGCGGCTTTGCTGATCTGCTGCGCATCGGCAATCAGGCGCGGCCAAGGCTATTCGACCTTGATGTGCGCCTGCCGGAATTGCTGCATGAACGCGCCGTTGAAATCGGCGGGCGCGTCGCGGTGGATGGCACGGAATTGGAAGCCTTGGATGAGGCCGGGGCGCGGGACGCTTTGCGCGCCGCTTATCAAGAAGGTCTGCGTGCCGTTGCCATTTTGATGATGCATGCCTGGGCTTATCCCGCCCATGAAGAACGGCTTGGTGCGATTGCGCGGGAAGTTGGTTTCACACAAATCTCACTCAGCCATCGCGCGAGCCCGCTGCCGCGCATTGTGCCGCGCGGGGATACCACAGTGGTGGATGCGTATCTCTCGCCCATTCTGCGCCGCTATGTGGATCAGGTGGCGGCTGAATTGCCGGGTGTCAGGCTTTACTTCATGCAATCGAGCGGCGGGCTGACCGAAGCCGGGCATTTCCAGGGCAAGGATGCGATCCTGTCTGGCCCCGCGGGCGGCATTGTTGGCGCGGCGCGCACCGCGGCCATGGGTGGGTTTGAGCGTATCATCGGTTTTGACATGGGCGGCACTTCCACCGATGTCGCGCTTTACGCCGGCGCTTTTGAGCGTGCTTTTGAAACCGAAGTTGCGGGCGTGCGCATGCGGGCGCCCATGATGGCGATCAATACGGTAGCGGCCGGTGGCGGTTCCATCCTGCATTTTGATGGTGCGCGTTTCCGTGTGGGACCCGATTCCGCCGGCGCCGTGCCTGGCCCTGCCTGTTATCGGCGCGGCGGGCCGCTCACGGTGACGGATGCGAATGTCATGGTCGGCAAAATCCAGCCGCATCACTTCCCGGCAATTTTCGGCCCCAATGGTGATCAGCCTTTAGATGCGGCGATTGTCGCGCAGAAATTCGCGGTCCTGGCGGCTGAAATCGGCAAGGCGCAAGGCAAGCCCGCGCCCGATCCGCGCGCAGTGGCGGAGGGGTTTTTGCGTGTCGCGGTTGCCAATATGGCCAATGCCATCAAGCAAGTCTCAATCCAGAAGGGCCATGACGCGACGCGCTTCGCGCTGCAATGCTTCGGTGGCGCTGGCGGGCAGCATGCCTGCCTGGTGGCTGATGAATTGGGCATGGAAACGGTGTTCATCCATCCCTTTGCGGGCGTGCTTTCCGCCTATGGCATGGGGCTGGCTGATCAGGCGGTGATCCGTGAAGCCGCAGTTGAAGCACCCTTTACCGCTGATGCCATCAATGATCTCACCACGCGGCTGGATGCGCTGGTGGCGGCGGGGCGCGGCGAACTTGCGCGCCAAGGCGCCGATCCTGCGCGTTTGCAAGCGGCACGGCGGCTGCATCTGCGCTATGCCGGCACCGATACTTTCCTGCCTGTCGCTTTCGGCGCGCATCAGGAAGTGCTCGCTGCCTTCACCGAAGCGCATCGCCGGCGCTTTGGCTTCGCAACACCGGAACGCCAGGTGATTGTGGAGGCCTGTATCGCGGAAGTCACCGCACCCGGAGAAGCTGTCCGCGAAGCCGCGCTGCCAGCGCGCGTGGCGGGCCAAGCGGCCGTGGCGGTTGATAGCATCACGCTATTCACCCAGGGTGCTGAACATGCCGCGCCGGTGTATGATCGCGATGCGCTCCGCGCGGGGGATCGCATTGAGGGGCCTGCGCTGCTGCGCGAAGCCAATGCCACCACCGTGGTGGAACCGGGCTGGGAGGCCGAAGTCACCGCGCGCAATCATTTGGTGCTGCGCCGCATCGCCGCGCGCGTGCGTACTGGCAGTGCCGCCGATGCGGCGCGGCCCGATCCGGTGATGCTCGAACTCTTCAACAACCTGTTCATGAGCATCGCTGAACAGACAGGCGCAGTGCTGCAAAACACTAGCCTTTCAGTGAATATCAAGGAACGACTGGATTTTTCCTGTGCCATTTTCGATGCCACTGGCGCGCTGATTGCCAACGCCCCGCACGTGCCGGTGCATCTGGGCGCCATGGGGGAAAGTGTGCGCACCGTCATCCGCACGCGGGGCGCGACCCTCAAGCCCGGCGATGTGGTAGCCCTCAACAACCCCTATAATGGCGGCACCCATTTGCCGGATGTGACGGTGATCACGCCGGTCTTTGATGCGGCGGGGAAAGATATTCTGTTCTTCGTCGGCTCACGCGGGCATCACGCTGATATTGGCGGCCTCACGCCTGGTTCCACACCGCCACTGTCTCGCACGCTGGAAGAAGAAGGCGTGGTGATTGATGATTTCCTGCTGGTGGATGGTGGGCATTTCCGCGAAGCGGAATTCCGCGGCTTGCTGGCCGGCGCGCGCTATCCCGCGCGCAGCCCGGATGTGAATGTTGCTGACATCAAGGCGCAAATCGCTGCCAATGAAAAAGGCGTGCAGGAATTGAGCCGCGCCGTTGCCGAATACGGGCTTGCCACCGTCAGCGCCTATATGCGCCACGTCATGGATAATGCCGAAGAAAGCGTGCGTCGCGTTTTGGAAAAACTCCCCGATGGCAAGTTCGAAACGAGCATTGATGATGGCGCGCCGCTGAAGGTTGCCATCCGCGTTGACCGCGCCGCGCGCAAAGCCGTGATTGATTTCACCGGCACAGGACCGCAACGCCCGAGCAATTTCAACGCACCATCGGCGGTCT
This sequence comes from Alphaproteobacteria bacterium, assembly GCA_026400795.1. Taxonomy (GTDB): domain Bacteria; phylum Pseudomonadota; class Alphaproteobacteria; order Acetobacterales; family Acetobacteraceae; genus Neoroseomonas. The sequence goes on along the minus strand of JAPLOJ010000345.1, from coordinate 2,819 downwards.
GCCGCGCCGTGGTGCTTTATTGCTTCCGTTGCCTGGTGGGTGAGGATATTCCGCTCAATGATGGTTGCCTGAAGCCTTTGGAAATCGTGATTCCTGAGGGCACGTTCCTGTCACCGCGCCCCGGCGCCGCGGTGGTGGCTGGCAATACCGAGGTCAGCCAAATGACCTGTAATGCTTTGCTCGCCGCCCTTGGTGCTTGTGCCTCTGCCCAGGCCACCATGAACAATCTGTTGTTTGGCGATGCGCGGTATCAGTATTACGAAACCATCTGCGGCGGCATTGGCGCCGGGCCTGGCTTCGTTGGCGCGGGTCCAGTGCAAACCCACATGACCAATACGCGCATGACGGACCCTGAAATCCTGGAACTGCGTTACCCCGTGCGGCTTGAGGAATTTTCCATCCGGCGCGGCTCAGGCGGCGCGGGGCGCTGGCATGGCGGCGATGGGTCACGCCGTCGCATACGCTTCCTGCATCCGATGGAAGCGGTGATTGTGGCGTCGCGCCGCAACGTGCCGCCGCATGGGCTGCAAGGCGGTGCCGATGGCGCGGCCGGCCGGCAATGGGTGGAACGCGCTGATGGCAGCATTCAATGGCTGAAGGGCAGCGATTCCGCGCATCTGGCCGCTGGAGAAGTGCTCGGCATTGAAACGCCGGGCGGCGGTGGTTGGGGGCCAGCAAGCTGAAATCGCGCCGCAGCCTTTTCGCACTACTTTTTGCCGGGATCGCCTTGGCGGCGGCGTGGGTCGGCCCGCGCCTAATTTCCTGGGAAGGGCAGCGCGGCCGCTTGGCGGCACTGGCATCTGAACGGCTTGGCCGCCAAGTAGCCTTGCAGGGGCCGCTCCGTGTTGTGTTGCTGCCGCAGCCCATGATCGAAGCGGATGAGGTGCATCTGGGCCAGGATGAAGGCGGGCTAGGCGTGAAGGCGCAAACGCTGCGTTTGAGGCTTGGCCTGGCACCCCTGCTGCTGGGGCGGTTTGAAGCGCGCGATCTGGTGTTGGTGGGTGCCGATATCCGCCTGCCCTGGCCGCTGCCGGCTGCCGGCGCCTGGCGTCCGCCGCCCTGGCTTTCCGATTTCGCCGCGCGGATTGAGGCAAGCCGCGTCACGCTAGGCGAAGTGGCATTTGAGAATGTCGCCGCGCGCCTGGTGGCCCCCGGGCCGCTGGATGCGGTGCGGATGGAAGGCAGCTTCACCCGCGCGGGCGCCGAGGCGCGCTTCCAGGCTGTTCTGGGGCGGCCTGGCTATGATGGCATCGGCACGCTGGAATTACGCCTGAATGGCCAGGGGGCAGCGCTGGTCACGCGCGGCGCTTTGCTCGCCGAAGGTGGCTATGAGGGGCGGCTTGAAGCTTCTGGCGCTTATCTTTCGGCCTTTCTGCCCGCGCCCGCGCTGCCCTTCCGAATCTCCGGCCGCATGCGCGCCAGTGAAGACCGGATCATCGCCCCAGACCTGGCCGTGGAATTTGATGGCGGCGCCGGTCGGGCCGCAGCGGAAATCCAGTTGGCGCCTGAAGCGAAGATGGATCTGGCCATCACCATGAACCGGCTGGATCTGGACCCCTGGATCGCCGCCATGCGCGGCGCGCGCGATTGGCCCTTCCCCATCGTGCTCGACATCGCTGCCGAATCCGCTCGCTGGCGGGGGCATGAATTGCGCCGCTTCAAGGCCGGCATTGCCCGCGATGGCGCGCGCATGACGCTGACGGATATCGCAGCGCTTTTGCCCGGTGAGGCGGAGCTTGAAGCGCGCGGCGCCACGCTTGGTGAAAGGTTAGAATTGGCGCTGAGCATCTCCGGCCCCAGCCTGCGCGATAGCCTTACTGCCTTTGGCTTTGCGGTGGCGGCGCCAGACCCTGCAAAGCTGCGCCGGTTTGAAGGCCGTGGGCGCTTGGTGCTGGAACCCAGCCTGATTGAAGCGCCAGAATTTTCCCTGCTGCTGGATGGCGGGCGCTACGCCGGGGCTGGCGCGCTCAGGCTTGGTGCGCGGCCCGCGCTTGGGCTTGGGCTTTCCATTGATGCGCTGTCTCTGGATGGGGTGTTGTCTGAAAGCCTGTCCTGGCAGGAAGCCACCGAAGCGCTGCAAGGCTTTGATGCCAATCTGCGCCTAACAGCGGGCAAGGTGGAATGGCAGGGGCAGGCATTGGATGGCGTGGCGCTGGATGCCACGCTGGATGCGGGCCGGCTTTCGCTGCAGCGCTTCTCGGCGCGTCAGGGCAGCGCCAGCCTGTCGGCTTCCGGCGGCATCAACCTGGGCGCCACGCCAAGCCTTGCCGATGCTGCGCTTGAAATCACTGCCCCCATGGCCAGCGCCCTGCCGCCACTGCTGAGTGAAGCGCTCAACCTGCCCGCCGGGCTGGCGGCACTGCCGGTTTCGCTGCGCCTCCGGGGTAATGGCGCCGCCGAAGCGCTCGCCATCACCGCCGAGATCGCGCTTGAGGATGCACGGCTTGACGCCAATGGCGTGTTCGATCTGCCAAAGGCGCGCGGTGAGGGCAGCCTGACCTTTCGCCACCCCAGCGCGGCGCGGCTTTTCGCGCTGTCGCTCGGCCGAGAGGAGCCGGGCTGGATGGGTGAGGGCTCGGCTTCCCTTATCGCGCGCATCGCTGCGGAAGGCGGCGTCTTCACGCTGCCTTTCTTCTCGCTAGTCGCGGCTGAGGCGCGGCTTGAAGGGGAAGCGCGGCTGGCATTGAACGACGCAAGGCCCAAGCTGGTGCTCCGCATTGCCGCGGAAAACCTGGCGCTGCCCGCGCTTGATACGATGGATCAGGAACCGCTGCCATTAGCGTTTTTGGCGGCGTTTGATGGCGCGCTCAGCCTCAACG
>JAPLOJ010000361.1 GCA_026400795.1 Alphaproteobacteria bacterium | reverse complement strand
TTCATCCGCCTGTTCCATTCAACGCATGACAGTGCCTATGGCTTTCTGCCCGTCCCGATTGTGGTGGTGAAGAACGGCGAAGGGCCGACGGCGCTTTTCACTTCCGGCAATCATGGCGATGAATATGAAGGCCAGGTGGCGCTGACCAATCTGGCGAAATCGCTTGATCCTGCGCGGATCAAGGGGCGCGTGATTATCCTGACCATGGCGAATTACCCGGCGGCACTTGCGGGGCGGCGCGTGTCGCCAATTGATGACCTCAATCTGAACCGGATTTTTCCGGGCGATCCGGATGGCACCGTCACGCGGCAGATTGCGCATTACATTGACAGCGAATTGATCCCACTCGCGGATTTTGTGATGGATTTGCATTCGGGCGGATCGTCGCTGAATTACGTGCCTTGCGCATTGGCGACGCAATCAAACGATCCCGCGCTATTCCAGAAGCAATTGGCGGCACTGCGCGCCTTTGGCGCTCCCTTCACCTATATTCAGGGTGGCGCGCAAGGCCAGGGCGGGAATCAGACGCTGGGCAGCGGCGCTGAACGCCGCGGCAGGATCTCGCTGGGCAGCGAATTGGGCGGTTGCGGCACGGTCAATCCGGCGGGCCTTGCGATTGCCGAGCGCGGCGTGCGCAATGTGCTGGTGCATCTTGGCATTTTGCCGAAGTCAGATTGGGTAGAACCACCCTCCCCCACACGGTTCTTGGATGTGCGCGGGCAGGATTATTATGTCTATGCGCCGGAGAATGGCGTTTTTGAGCCGTTAGTCCAACTTGGCGATATGGTTTCCATCGGCACGCCCGCGGCGCGTATCCATTTCACAGAAACGCCCTGGCTGCCGCCGGTTGAAATCACCTTCAAGGCGGCCGGGCTTGTTATGTGCCAACGCATCCCGGCGCGCACCAAGCGCGGGGATTGCCTGTTCCATTTGGCGAGTGATTTGAAGATTGCGTAACCCACGCCCACCACAAAAATGCCGTAAGGTCCCTGTTATTGCTATAATAACGGTACGAAATTCCACTTGGCGGAGATGGACCCATGCTTCTGCGTCTTTCTGCAATCCTGCTGGCCTTCGGCCTTGCCGCCTGCGCGCCGGCGACCAATACCTCCGTCGAACGTCAGGCGCTCGGCATTCAGGGCACTGTCTATCGTGGCACGATCATTGCCATGCGCCCTGTTACCGTCAGCGGCTCACGCAGCGGCATCGGCCCCGCAGCCGGCGCGGTCGGCGGCGGCTTTTTGGGCAGCACCATTGGCGGTGATTGGCGCGCACGCACGGTGGGTGGCGTGGTTGGGGCGCTGGCCGGCGGCCTTGCCGGCGGTGCCATCGAACAAGGCGCCACAAGCGGCGAGGCGATGGAATTCATCATCCGTCCTGATTCAGGCGGTGAACGCGTGATCACCCAGACCAATGAGCTTGGCCTGCAAGTGGGTGAACGCGTGATGGTCACTGAAACCGATCGTGCGCGCCTTTCGCGTGAGGTACCGGGCACAGCGCCGTCACCGCGCTGAAGCCTATGTTGGCCTAAACCACCAATTTGGGTTTAGGCTTCCCCCCGAAGGCGCAAGCACGCGCCAAGCAGGGGTATTGCCATGGATTTGGTGATCAAAGGCAATTGTATCGTCACGCCGTATTCTATCGGCCCGGCGGAAATCGGTATTGCTGGCGAAAAGATCGTCGCGATTGCCGCGCCGGGCAGCCTGCCCACGCCGCCCGGAGTGCGCGTGGTGGAAGCGGGCGACAGCATTGTGATGCCTGGCGGCATTGACCCGCACACGCATTGCCTTTGGCCAATTCCTGGGCCCAATGGAACCTTGGATCAGACCCAGGGCGCTTCCGTGGTGGGCCGCGCTGCGCTTTATGGCGGCACCACCAGCATTTTGGATTTCGTGCGCTGGACCCATGGCAAAACCATCGAAGGCGCCATTGCGGAACGTGACGCGGCTTGGAAGGCCGATGGCTGCCCGTGCGATTACGCCTATCACATCATGGTCGAAGGCGATTTGCCGCCCGATATCCCTGCGCAATTGGGTGAGGCGATTGAAGCCGGCCACGCCACCACGAAAATCTTCACGACGGATATCACACCTTCCCGCAAGGGCCGCATGGTGGATTTCGGCGATATCTGGGAAGTGTTCCAGGTGCTGTCGCGCAAAGGCGGGCTGGGCGTAATCCACGCCGAAGATAATGACATTGTCATGCATATGTACGCCAAGGTCTTCCGCGAAAACCGCGCAGGGTTCGAGAATATGGCGGAGGTGCATAATACGCTGTCGGAAGACCTTTCCTTCCGTCGCGTCATGCGCCTGGCAGAACATGTGCCGGGGACGGCGCTTTATATGATGCATGTCTCCGCCGGGAATGGCGTGCGCGCCATTCGCGATGCGCGCGCCAAGGGCCTGCCGATTTATGGTGAATCACTGCATCAATACATGCTTTATACTAGCGAGGATTATAAGCGCCCGAATGGGCAGATGTATCACACCTACCCATCGCTGAAGTCTCAGGCGGATCAGGATGAGTTATGGGCCGGCGCGCTGGATGGGTCCATTTCCTGCGTCGCCACCGATGAACTTTGCTGTTCCTTGGCGGTGAAAACGCAAGGCAAGCGCGTGGACGACACAACCGGCGGCAATTCCGGCGTGGAGCCTCGTGTGGCAGTGATGTACACGGAAATGGTTGGCAAGCGTGGCTTTACGCTTCGGCAATTCGTGGATGCGGTTTCCACCAATGCGGCGAAGATCATGGGCATGTACCCGCGCAAAGGGGCGATTGCTGCCGGCGCGGATGCGGATATCTGCATCCTTGATCCCAAACTGAAGCGCATGGTGCGCGCGGAAGCGCTGCATGAAAGCGATTATACTCCCTGGGAAGGGCGCCAGGTGGATGCCTGGCCTGCCATGACCATTCTACGCGGCAAGATCATGGTGGAAAATGATCGTTGGGTGGGTGATGCCGCCGGCGGAAAATGGCTGCCGCGCCGCATTGCGCAGGAAATCCGCACCGCGCCCGCCGTATGAACCCACCCGCGCTGCGCGCCCTGATCGCCGATAGCCTGACGCTTTGGGGCGTGACTGGACGTGTGGATATTGCTGATGCGGGCGTAAGAATCACCACCGGTGATCTGGTGCTGCATGTCGCGCCAGCCCTGCCGGAAGAAGCGCCGGTGCGTTGGTGGCTGATCAGCAAAGCCCGGCGGCGCCCTGCGGCTTCGATGCTGGGGCTACTGCGCAGCCTGCGTTACGCGCTGAACGCGACCAGCGCGGAACCGGCGCGCGCGCGGGTTGCGGCGCCATCGTGATTCCTGTCTCGGTCATCACCGGCTTTCT
>JAPLOJ010000429.1 GCA_026400795.1 Alphaproteobacteria bacterium | reverse complement strand
TGGCGTATTTCATGGGCGCCAATTACGAGGAAGCCTATCGCCATGGCAGACGCTTCGTGCGTGAAAACCCAGATTTCTCCAACGGCTACAAGCCGCTTATCGCGGCTCTCGGCCATCTGGGCCGACGGGAGGAAGCGGTGCCTTATGTCCGAAAACTTCTGCAATTAGAACCGTGTTTCACTGTATCGAAGTTCGCGCAAAACTATCCTTTCGCCCGGCAAGAAGATCGCGAAAACTATGCGCGCGGCCTTGAATTAGCCGGGGTGCCGAAGGGCTGAAATCATGCCCCGCCGCTTTTCTCGCGCGTGATCGGAAGCCCGCGTGTCCGCCCAGATCCAAAGCGATACGGCAAAGCCCACGACAAATACTATCCTTCACGGCACCTTATGGGCATCGCTCACTGTCATTGTCTGGTCCGCCTGGCCCGCCTTTACACGGCTTGCGGTCACCGAATCGGTTACCCCCGCTGATATTGTTCTGCTGCGCTATGGCATTGGCGGGCTGATCCTGCTGCCGGTGCTGCTCCGCCTGGCCGGCGCCATGCCGCACCACGCATGGCTTGAGGGCCTTTGGTTCGCCCTGCTGCAAGGCGCGCCGCTCGCGATGCTGACGACACAGGGTCTTGCCCTTGCGCCGGCCGGGCATCTGACGCTTTCCACCGGCCTCATGCCGCTGTTTACAAGCGTTCTTTGCTTTTATGTTCTGGGTGAAGCGATTTCCCGCCTGCGTAAGTTGGGGCTCGCGCTGATCACGCTTGTTGCGCTTGCCATTGGCGGTGTCAGCCTCACCAGCATCCACCCGGATTACTGGAAGGGCGATATTCTTTTCGTCTGCGCCGGGATGATGGGGTCCGTCTATCTGCTGCGGATGCGCCGTTCCGGGCTTTCCGCCTTGCAGGGTGCGGCCTTACTCAGCGTCTATTCCATGCTGATCTATTTCCCGTTCTTCATTTGGTTCTTTTGGGATTCGTCCAAGCTCACGCAAATCCCTGTCTCGGATTTGCTATTTCAGGGGTTCTATCAGGGCGTGCTGATGGGCGCCTTGACCATCTTCTCGCTCGGGCGTTCGACCATGTTGCTCGGCGCACCCGCGACCGCCATGAGTCTCGCGCTGCTGCCGGTTGCAAGTTTTTTGCTGGCTTTCTTTATCCTGGGCGAGGTGCCGACCGTATTCGAAATGCTTGGCGCGGTTGCGATCAGCCTTGGTGCCTTTATTGCTGCATCATCGGCGTCTGGAAAAAAATGAATTACTCCCGGTAAGTCATAAGCTCCAACTTCCAAACGGGATGGAGCGCTTCTGAGCAAGACAACAAAAAAACTCTTCCCTAAAATCCTTGCCAGGGCGGTACGGATGGTACTGTTCAGCGCACATAATTTGAAAATCAAGCCGCGCGCGGCGTGACTAGTGGTGCGTTTCGTGCTGACTTTTTTCTGTCACGATACCAACACGCACAATCAGGCACATATTTTTGGCGCCAATTCATGCTGCCCCTCACGCGGGAGAATTACGCGGGAGAAGAGTCTCGGTATTGAAGGAAATTTGAAACATTTTCTTCATTAATTCTTCAACGATTCTGTAGTGGTCAGCCTTTCCGAAAAAGTTAATTAGTCCTCATCTTCGGAAAAGGAGCTTCGCATGTCGGGTCGTCTCGTGAGTTCGGTGCAGTTTTCGGTTACCAATACTGGCCTTACCGGAGGTGCAGCAGGTAGCGCGGAATCGATCTTACACGACGCGGCGCGCAATCTGCTTTTCGTGCTCGGCCCCAACGGTGTGGATGCGCTGAACGCCGACACCGGTGCGCTTGCTTTTTCTTTGGCTAAATCTCTGGTGCAAGTCCCCGGTGGCGGCGCCAGCATGAGCCTTGGCAATGGTAACTCCATCGCCCTTTCGGGCAACACGCTTGCTGTTTCTTTTGACGGCCCAACCGCGGGCAGCAATGGTGCGGTCGCCCTGTTTGATGTGGCGACCGCTGGCACTGGTGCGACTTGGCGCGCGACGGCCAGTGTTGGCGCGGTGCCGGATATGCTGGTCTTTACGCCGGACGGGTCAACAATTCTCGCCGCCATCGAAGGGGAGCCCTCGACCGGCTACGCGGTTGATCCTGCGGGGGGTCTCGCGCTGATCAATGCCACCACCGGCGCTCAAACATTTTTCGGCTTTTCGGATTTCGATGCTCAGGCTGCCACGCTACGGAGCCAGGGTGTGAAACTTACCTATGGATTGCACGGCACCGCTGGTGCATCGGCGGCCCCGTCGCTTGACCTTGAACCCGAATACATCACCATCTCCGGCAATCGCGCCTATGTGACACTGCAGGAAGCCAACGCCATTGGCATATTCGATCTGGGCACCCAGTCTTGGGTTTCCATTCTTCCGCTAGGCTTGATCAACCATAGCCTGGCAGGCAATGGCATTGACACGTCCGACCGAGATGGGGGCGCAATCATTCGGCAGGTTCCCCTTTTTGGCATGTTCATGCCGGATGCGATCGCAAGTTTTGTGCAGGGTGGTGTGACTTATCTGGTGACCGCCAATGAGGGTGATGCCCGTGAATGGGGCGGCACGGGTAATGTATTCAATGAAGCCGTACGTATATCTGAATTAGTGCCTGCTTCAGGGTCAACGGCACCAGCGGGAATGCCCGCGCTTGACGCGGCGCTACTGTCCCAAATCCAGTCGCGCCGCGGCGATGCCGATCTTGGGCGGATAGACGTCAGCCGTTGGGTCGGCGATACCGATGGGGATGGTGATCTCGACCGGCTTCAGGTCTTCGGCGGACGCGGCTTTGCGGTTTGGGAAGTGGGCGGGACTTCAACCGCGCCGACACTGACGCTGCGGTACAATTCCGGCCAATTGATTGATCAGATCATCGCAAGCCAGCTACCTGGTTCTTATGATGATGGTCGTTCAGACAATAAGGGTGCTGAACCTGAGCAAATCACCCTTGGGACCGTAGGCGGCACTGTTTATGCCTTTGTTGGCCTGGAACGCGCCAACGCCACCATGGCGTTTAGCATTGATGGTCCGACCAATGTGAATTTCGCTGGCATCATCAACCGCTCAGGCGACATCGCGCCAGAGGTCAGCACCTTCATCCCCGCAGCCGGAGGGAATCCGGCAAGGCTTGCGGTTGCCAATGAAGTGAGTGGCACGACAACACTCTTTAATCTTTCCGCTGCACCCACAACCACTTATCAGTTACAAATTCTGCATGGTTCGGATTTCGAAGCCGGGCTTCTTGCACCGCAGCGCGCTGATCGCTTCGCCGCCATTGTGGATCGGCTCGAAGATACTGTGGCAAACTCGATCACCCTCTCGGGCGGCGATAATTTCATCCCAGGCCCCTTCGCGGCTGCTGGTACCGACAATTCTGTGGTGCCGGTCTTACGCGCTTATTGGGAACAGGCGCTGGGTTTGACGACCGGTGCGCTCTCTGGCCTTCATGGGAGCAACCTTGCCACGGCGACATCGCCATTCTTTGCAACCGACATCGCGATCCTGAATGCGATTGGTATCCAGGCATCCGCGCTTGGCAATCATGATTTCGACCTCGGCACAAATCCGTTGAATGCTGCCGTTGACTTTATTGCTGGGACATCAGGCACGACGACCGGCCGCATCAGCAATATCGGTGCCCAGTTTCCCTATCTGTCGGCCAATCTGGATTTCTCATCGGACACCAATATCCGCGCCATTGTGACGTCAACCCTGCGCGAAGCATCCACATACGCGACCACGGGAGCGGGCACGGGTGGGGACTTGAGCGGCAACCAAAATGTTGCCAATGAAGCAGCCGATGCGCAGATCGCCCCATGGACCACCATTGTTGAGGGCGGTCAGACGATTGGTATCCTGGGCCTGACCACGCAGGTTTTGGCGAGCATTTCGTCACCAGGCTTGACCCTTGTGCTTGATCCGAATGGTGATGGCGGTGTGGATAACATGGCGGAACTCGCCGCTATTCTGCAGCCCTATCTGGATCAAATGGCGGCGCAGGGTATCAATAAAATTGTTCTGCTCAGCCATTTGCAGCAGTATCAGAATGATCTCGCCCTGGCGCCATTGCTCCGTGGCGCTGATGTGATCATCTCGGCCGGCAGCCACGCCGTGTTCGCGGATGGGACAGATGCCCTGCACAGCGGCGATGTTGCCCGCGAAGCCTATCCTATCTTCAGAACTGGTGCCGATGGCAAACCTGTCGCGATCGTCAGCACTTCGGGCGAGTATTCCTATGTCGGTCGCCTTGTGGTGGATTTTGATGCCAATGGTGTCTTGATCACGGACCCCGATGGCACTGGCCCGCTGCAAACCGGCGGCGTCAACCCAGCGGTCTCAGGCGCCTATGCCACAACAGATGCGACAGTCACGCAGCTTTGGACTTCCGGCGATCCTTATGCCGATGGCACCCGCGGTGGAGAGGTGCGCCAGCTTACCAATGCCGTCCAGTCGGTCATTGCCGCGAAGGATGGGAATGTCCTTGGCTACAGCAATGTTTTCCTTGAAGGGCGTCGTGGCGAAGTCCGCACCGAGGAAACCAATCTTGGCAATTTGACGGCAGACGCCAATCTATATGTAGCGCGCCAGGTTGACCCGGGGGTTCTGGTATCATTGAAGAATGGTGGTGGCATCCGCGCTGAAATCGGCACCGTGATCGGCCAGCCAGTGCCCAGCGAATTGCCCCCGCAAGCCAATACGGCGGTTGGCAAGGCGAATGGCGGCGTAAGCCAACTGGATATCGAGAATTCGCTGCGTTTCAACAACGCCCTGACCATCGTGTCTGTGACGGCGCAGAATCTGGAGCGCCTTTTTGAACATTCGGTGGCGGCAGTTGCACCCAATGCCACACCCGGCCAATTCGGCCAGGTTGGGGGGGTTTCTTTCTCCTATGACCCGAGTCTTACCGCTCAAGTTTTCAACGCGACAAACGGGAATGTCACGACAGAGGGTCAGCGGATCCGGAATCTCGTTATCCGGAATGATCTTGGGCAGATCGTGGATACCATTGTTGCAAACGGCGTTCTCCAAGGTGACGCCAATAGGCAGATCAAGGTTGTCACGCTTAGCTTCCTTGCGGAAGGCGGCGATTCCTATCCGTTCCTCCATTATACGGTGGCAGGAAGCCGAACGGACCTTTTGAACAGCGCCAGCCTGACAGACGGAGGCGCAACCTTTGCCGCAAAAGGGTCCGAACAGGATGCTTTGGCCGAGTTTCTTGCGGCGCGTCATTCAACCAGCGCTTCGGCCTTCAGCTCCCTGGATTTCGGGCCAAATCTGGATATGCGCATTCAGAATCTGGCCGTTCGGTCGGATACCGCTGCGAATGCGACTTTGACTCTTCCAGGTATGGTGATCTTCGGCAATGATGGCAATGAAACCATCGGCAGCGGGAACGGTCATGATACCATAGATGGCGGCCTGGGTAATGATATGATTGGCGCCTATGATGGTAATGATTCCATCTTGGGCGGCAGTGGCAACGACTCCTTTGATGGTGGTGATGGCGCAGATACCGGGCTTGGCGATATCGGCAATGATGTTCTCCAGGGCGGCAATGGCAATGATAGCCTCTTTGGCGGCGATGACGCTGACCGTCTCGATGGCGGTAACGGCACTGACACGCTGAACGGTGATGCCGGTTCTGACACGCTCAATGGCGGCGAGGGCGCGGACCGCATTGATGGCGGCACAGGCAATGACAGTCTCTCCGGCGGGATCGGTGCAGATACGCTTATCGGTGGCGCGGGCGATGATCGCTTCCTTTTCAATGAACTGCAGGATCTGATCATCGAGACAAGCGGCGGCGGCGCGGACACGGTTGTAGCCTCCTTCAGTTTCTCGATCATTGATCACGTTGAGGGGTTGCAGATCGCGTCTGGTGTTTCGGGTATCACCATCACGGGTGGCGCGGGCAACGACATGCTTGTCGGCAATGGACTGGCAAATACCTTCGTGGGCGGTGCGGGCGATGATGTTATCCTCGCGGGCAATGTGACGCTTGCGGATATCTATGCGCTGTTTGCCATATGAGGTGATGTAGGCGCCTCACGTATCATGAAGGAAAGGGCGTGACTTCACTCATTGAATTGCGCCTTCTTGCCCCAGTTCTGCACCAAAGTTAGGCTGTGGCGAAAGCGGCAATTGCCGTTCGCGCGCAGTGCCGCGAACCTGCCGATGCCCGCAGCATTGTCAGCAAGACTGGTCTGATCGCTTGATCACGCGGCGTTCATGGCTGGGGTTGAGGTAGGAAAACAAGAAGAAGATAGCGATGGTGATGGCGGCTATGCCAATCGCCTTAAAATGCCGCGCCGCATCGCGAATCTTATTTTCTGCGGGCGGGATCAGCATCACTTACCTTTTTTGCCCTTGCTGGCGGCGGCCTTGCGCGGAAAGCGCTTGCGGAAATCTGCAGCCATATCCTCCAAGGTCACGAAGCGCACGCCGGGATGCTTGAGCATATGGCCAATCAGACGTTCCAGCATCAGCAAGACTTGCGGCCGGCCGGATACATCCGGGTGGATCGTCATGGGCACCACCGCGTAATCATACTCGCGGTAGATGAAATCAAAATGATCGCGCCAGATCTGTTCAAGCTGATGGGGCGAAACATAGCCATGACTATTCGGGAACTTCTTCACGAACATCATCGGCGGCAGATCATCCAGATACCAGGATGCGGGAATTTCAACCAAATCGGTTTCGCGCCCACGCGTGAATGGTTTCATCCAGCTTGAAGCTGGTTTGCTGTAGTCAATCGGCGTCCAGCTATCACCGGTGCGCACATAATAGGGCTCTGCATCCTGATGCATCAGCGAATGATCATAAGCGATGCCGCGTTCGATCAGGATTTCAATGGAAGTGGCGGAGACTTCCCACCAGGGCGCCACATAGCCAACCGGGCGACGGCCCCAGTATTTCTCGATCAGGCCGATACATTTGTCGAAGATTGCTTCTTCCTGGGTACGAGACAGCGCCAGGGGATTTTCATGGCTATAGCCATGCAGGCCGATCTCGTGCCCGGCCTTTGCCACCATCTCTGTCTCCTTGGGGAAGGATTCGATGGTGTGCCCTGGAATGAACCAGGATTGCTTCATGCCGAAGCGGTCAAACAGGCGTAGCAGGCGCGGCATACCGACTTCAGCCGCGAAGACACCGCGGCTGATATCGCCTGGGCTATCCTCACCCATATAGCTGCCGAGCCAACCTGCTACGGCATCACAATGCACGCTGAATGCACAGAGAATTTCTTTTGCCATTTTTCTCTCCCGACTAGGAACTAGAGCATAGGCAACGCGGTACCCTCAGCCCGGCACATCGCAAAGATAGCGCCGCAGATGATAGGGTTGGGCGGCGAAGGCGGGGCAGAAGGAAGTGACCACAGGCTCAAGTTTTTCATATAGGTCGCGGAACTCAGCGTTCAGCGCTTCAAGCCTTTCCCGTGCCTCTTCCGCCTCATTGGCCAGGCGATTGAGATCAATGGTCAGGATACGACCATCACGCACCACAAAGCGGCCACCAATCATCACATGCCTGACCCCAGTGCCATCTTCCGTATGCACCAATTGATTGACGGTCCAGTGATGCGGAATCCAATTCACCGAAGTGCGATCCAAAAATACGATATCGGCCTTCATGCCCGGTGCGATGGCGCCAATATCCTTGAAGCCAAGTGCGCGCGCTGAACCCAGCGTGGCGGCGTCATAAACCTCCTCAACGCTCGCCCAACGGCGTGGGTCCGGGGTCTGTACTTTTGACAGCATGGAGGCATAGCGCATCGCCTCATACATGTTCTGATTGTCGGAACAATTCGCGCCATCGGTGCCGATGCCGACATTCACGCCCATGTCGCGCGCTTCGCGGAAACGGAACATGCCATTGCCAAGGCGCATATTGCTGCCGGCATTATGGGCGAGCGATCCGCCCTTGTCCCGCATGATCTTGAGATCATCATCATCAAGCCAAATCGCATGTGCCGCGGTGAAATCCGGAGTGATCAGCCCAAGATCATTCATGTGCTGCACCAGCGTCTTGCCATAGCGCCGGATGCCGGTCAGCGCCTGCACCTTGCTTTCGCCCACATGGCTATGGATGCCAACGGCATATTTGCGCGCCAGATCTCGGCAACCGCACAGGAAGGCATCAGAACAATGATGCGGGATGGTGGGGGCGACCGCAGCGCGGATATCCTTACTGTTCCAGCGCCAGGCACTGATGGCCTCATCCATTGCAGAAAGTGTTCTCTCCCATGCCGGAAAGCGGAGCTTGTCCACGCGCCCGCGCAATGCCTCCGGGAGGCTATCGTAAAGCCCAGGGATCGCCTCATAAACCGTTTTATCCGCCACCATGGGCGCGATGACCGCGCGCATGCCAATTTCGGCATAGGCTTCCGCCACAGCGTCCAAACCATCTTTGCTCGGGACCGGTACTTCCGCATAAAGATCATAAGCTGCCGTGCAGCCCTTCAGCACCATTTCAGCAGCGATGATCTGCGCGGTCAGTTTCTTGTCCTGAAGCGAACGGTTGCCCCCAATCCAGGGGGCGGCGGCCAGCAGTAATTCAAGCGTCCATTTATCACCTTGGCCGCGCGCCAAGCCGCCATGGCCATGAGTATGCGCATTGATCAGCCCGGGGTGAATGATATGCCCCGTGGCGTCGATTACCTTCGCTTCCGGTGGCGCCGCTATCCCAAGGCCAACCGCCTTGATGACGCCATCCTGGATCAACACATCGGTCGCTTCCGCGCGCCGCCGTCCGGGATCAGCCAGCATGGCATTGCGGATGATGATGAAGCCGGGTTCGATTTCAGCCATGGGATACTCCGTTCAACCTGCTGCCTTGTTGGTGCCTTCGACGCTGCTGGACCAGGGAAATAACCATCGCTCCGCCAGCGCCACCGCTTGGAATAACGCAATACCCATCAGCGCCAGCACAACCACCGCGCCGAAAGCCAAAGGCGTGCGGAAGAATGCCATGGAGGTCTGGATCAGATAGCCAAGCCCGGCATCCGCGCCGACGAATTCCGCCACCACCGCGCCCACAACGGAAAGCGCAGCCGCAACCTTAAGGCCGCCAAAAACGAAAGGCACCGCAAAAGGAAGCCTGATGCGCAGCAATTCCTGAAACCGACCAGCCCGGCACGCGCGCCCCAATTCAATGAGTTCGGGCGGCACGGCCAAAAGCCCGGCCACGCTGCTGACCACCAGCGGGAAGAACGCCACCAGAAAGGTCACGATGATCCGCGGCATTTCATTCGCGCCAAGTGCCACAATCAGGATGGGTGCCAATGCGACCTTCGGGATGGATTGCGTGATGACCAGCAGCGGATAGATCGCAGCGGAAATCGCCGGCGATGAGGCGATCAGCATGGCAAGCGGCAAGCTGATAATGACGGAGGCGAAAAACCCCATCAACACTGTGCCCAGTGTCGCCAGACTATGCCGGAGCAAGTTCGGCCAGACGCTGACGCAGGCTTCCCAGATGGCACTGGGCGCCGGCAGGATGAATTCCCTGATCTGGAAGACATGGACGCTGATTTCCCAAATAAGGAGCAGCGCAATGGTTGCACCCCATGCGGGCAGGCTGGCGATCAGCCGGGCTTTGCGGTCAGGCTGCATTGGCGTCGCGCCCCCTGAAAATCAACGCACGAATGCGCGCGGCACAGCGCTGAAATTCCTCTGTTCCCTCCTGCTCGAAGGCGCGCGGGCGCGGCAGCCCGACTGGGATGATCTCGGCGATACGCCCGGGGCGCGGCGACATGACCACCACGCGGTCAGCCAGCAGGATCGCCTCAGAGATCGAATGCGTGACGAAAATCACCGCCATCTGGCGAGTGGACCAAAGGCGCAGAAGTTCCAGCGACATTTCTTCCCGCGTCAGCGCGTCCAGCGCGCCGAAGGGTTCATCCATCAGCAGCACGCGGGGTTCCTGCAAAAGGGCGCGGCATATCGCGACCCTCTGCTGCATGCCGCCGGAAAGCTCTCGCGGCAGCTTGGTTTCAAAGCCACCCAAGCCGGCCGTCGCAAGCAGGGCGCGGGCCTTGTCATCGGTTTTCGTATCATGCCGATGCATCAAGCGCATCGGAAAGGTCACGTTGCGCAGCACATCCGCCCAGGGCAGCAGAGTCGCCGCTTGAAAGACCATGGCGGTATCGGTGCGCGGTTCCGTGACCGGCGCATTGTCCAACATCACCTGGCCCGAGCTTGTCGGCACCAAGCCCGCCACCAGCCGCAACAAGGTGGATTTGCCGCAACCGGAAGCGCCCACAATGGCAACGAATTCCCCCGCGGCGATGTCGAGTGATATGTCACGCAGCGCTTCCACGGCCGTGCCATCACGGCCGCGGAAGGTCTTGTTCACATTTTCAAGCCTGATCACGGCAAAAGGCTGAGATCAATGGCCTGGCTATAGTTCCAGCTTGGTGACAGCTCAAGCGATGTAGCAACCTGCTGCCAGGTGAAGTTCATCCGGTCAGTTGCCTGCCGTCCAAACCCGGTTTGGCGTTGATGGTCGTTGAAAACATAGCTCATGGTCGCGCGAAGTGAGCCCTGGCAATCATCAAGTTCAACCTCAGGGTTGCGCTGAACGTGCAAGCGGCAGGCCTGTTCCTGGTTCTCATTCGCCCAGGTCATGGCGGAAGCAGCGCCACGCAGGAAGCGGCGAACCAGATCAGGGTTGCGTTGAATAACATCATCCGTTGTCATCAGCGTCGTTGAATAGATGGCGAAACCCGTTTCAACAAAGGGGAGGACCACAATCTCCTCACCGGCACGCCTGGCTGCCTTGTTCTGATAATAGTGATGGATCGCGAAAAACGGCGCAGCTTCCACACGTTTCGTGATCATCAGTGCCGCCATGGCGGAGGCATCCGTATTCACCCATTGAATACGGTCAGGATTGATGCCGACCCGGCGCGCCACTTCAGGGAAATACAGCCGATGGCTATTGCCTGGCGTGATCGCAATCCGCTTGCCATCCAATTGCTGAAAGCTGGTGATGCCGGAAGACCGCAGCACAAACATCGAATGCGGCGAATGCGTATAGACCTGCATGATGCTGCGTACCGGCGCGTTCTGGCGGGCACGCGCCGCAAGAACAGCGCTGATATCAGCAACGCCAAAGGGCGCAGCACCAGCAGCAACCTTGGCCACGGTATCACCGGACCCATAACCCCTGGTCAGCGAAAGCTCGATCCCTTGTTCCCGCCAGGCACCGCGCGCAGCGCCGGAGAAATAAGCGGCATGTTCGCCGGTTGGAATCCAATCCAGCATAAGTAACACGCGATCCTGGGCGCGCGCGGGCAGATTTGCGAAAGAGAGAAGCGCAAACATCAAGCCCGCAATGGTTCTGATAACCATGCTCGATCTCCTGTATTTAAGTGGCTGACTGGTGCCTTCCCTGAACCGACGGTAGGGCAGAGTTTTAGCGCGGGCAAGGGTGCCTGTGCGCTGTATTTGCACGCGGCAGAGCTTCACTGGAAGCATGCCGACGTGCCACGTGGGTTCATGTAGCAACATGGAAGGCGGCACCTTCGCTGCATGCGCTATCAGCTGGCCACAATGCCTTCGGCGCGCGCCATGGCCACCCAATGATCGCGGAAGGATGCGACGAAGCTGCTGAAGTCAGCACCCGCAGGTGTCGGGCTGCGCGGCGTGGAAGCGAATTCAACAAGCCGAGCCTGCACCGCATCAGAACGCGCGATTGGCGGTATGGCGGCGGCAAGCCGTTCAAGGATTGGCGCCGGCAAGCCGCGCGGGCCACTCAGACCAATCCATTGCGTATGTGTAGCCTGTGGCGCGCCGAGTTCCGCAAGTGTTGGGACATCCGGAAAGCCAGAAACGCGCGCTTCGGATGAGGTCGCTAGCATTCTGAGCGAGCCATCGCGTAATTGACCAACCAATGTGGTGATCGGCGCGTTCAGCATATCAATCTGCCCGGCGAGTAAATCCTGCAGCGCCGGCGCCGTGCCGCGATAGGGAATATGGTCAAGCTGCACTGCCCCCGTAGCGCGGGCAAGAAGGGCACCCGAGAAATGTTCGGCTGAACCAACCCCTGAAGTACCAAAGCGCACAGGGCGCGTACGCGCTGCGGCAATGAGCGCTTGCATGCTGGCAAAGGGAGAATTCGCCCGGGCCACGCTGATGGTCGGTGCCTCTGCCAACATCGCGATATGAGTGAAATCCGCCACCGGATCATAGGGTACAGCGGGCAAGACGCCAGGCGCGAAGCCAAAGGGAATGGCGTGGGAAACGGCAAGCGTCAGGCCATCCGGTGCTGCCTTTGCCACAGCGTCCGCACCGATGGTTCCAGATGCGCCAGCGCGGTTTTCGACAACAACGCTTGTGCCTAGGGCGTCACCTAGGGGTGCGGCAAAAAGCCGGCCGATAGCATCCGCAAGCCCGCCCGCCGGAAAACCGGCAATCAGGCGAATGGGCTGCCGGTTGGGCCAAGCCTGGCCAAAGGCGGGCGAGGCCAGCGCAATGATGGCCGGGGCAGCGAGAAACATACGGCGTTGCATGGAAAGCAGGCTCCGATTGCACAGGTGTTCAGCAGCGGTGCTTGAACCTGCGCCGCAAGCCTTCGTGGTGCGCAACTAGGCAAGTTCCGTGCCGCTGACTGATCTGTCTTGCAACGGGATAACGAAACCAGCCCAACGCCCCATCAGCCTTTAGGCGGCCTCGATCATGGCACGTCTGTTGCTTCACCGTGCACGAAAAAGCCGGACCGCCCGGCTTCTGACAAGGGGCTGCACGACATGGATATCGGCGTCTTCATTCCCATCAATAATAATGGCTGGCTGATTTCGGAGAACGCACCGCAATACATGCCAAGCTTCGAACTGAATAAGACAGTTGCGCAAAAAGCCGAAGCCTATGGTATGGATTTCGCGCTTTCCATGATCAAGCTGCATGGTTTTGGCGGCAAAACCGAATTCTGGGATCACGGGCTAGAAAGTTTCACGCTCATGGCGGGCCTTGCCGCGGTGACCAAGCGGATCAAGCTTTTCGCCTCAACCGCCGTGCTGACCATCCCGCCGGCCATCGTTGCACGCATGGCGGTGACCATTGATAGTATTTCGGGCGGTCGCTTTGGCGTGAACATCGTCTCCGGCTGGCATAAGGTGGAATATACCCAGATGGGGCTGTGGCCCGGTGATGAGCATTTCGGCAAGCGCTATCAATACAGCACTGAATATGTGCAGATCCTGCGTGAGCTCTGGGAGAAAGGCGAAAGCGACTTCAAGGGCAGTTATTTCCAGATGGATAATTGCAAGCTCTCACCGCTTCCATCCAAGCCGATCGAAATCGTGAGCGCCGGTCAGTCAGATACCGGCATGGCCTTTGGCGCTGAGTTCTGCAATTACAATTTCTGCCTGGGTGAAGGCGTGAATGAGCCGACCAAGGCCGCTTCCGTGCCGGCGCGCGTGCTGGAACACGCCAAGAAGACTGGTCGAGATGTCGGGGCCTATATGCTTTATATGGTCATCTGCGCCGATACGGATGAGGAAGCGCTGGCCAAATGGGATAGCTATGAAAAAGGCGCTGACCGGAAGGCACTGGAACATCTGCTCGGCCATGCGGCGCATGATGTGAATACGGAAGGCACTTCCATGGTTGCCGCGATCAAGCGCAATCCTTCGCCGATCAACTTCAACATGGGCACGATTGTGGGCAGCCCTGCTTCCTGCGCGCGCATGCTGGATGAGGTTGCGGCAATGCCTGGCGTGAAGGGCATCATGCTGTGCTTTGATGATTTCATCAAAGGCATGGATGATTTTGGGCAGAAGATTCAGCCGCTGATGAAGTGCCGGCAAGAAAGGTTGCGGGACGCAGCCTGAAGAACACAACGATCCAGGGCCCCTTGGATTTGCCTGGACTGCTGATCTCATGATCCTATGCAGTTGAGTGCTGCGGCGCGGCAACCGCAGCGATACGGCATTGGAGATATCCTCGACTGAACCAAGGCAGCGCATGGCAAGCCGGCCGATCAGCGCCTTCTTCCCTTCATCACCATAGCTTTCAAATCGCTTGATGATGGATGGAGTGTCACCGCTTGATGTTATAATCCAGGGGCAAATCCTGAATCTGTTTCAGGCTCCAGCCTATTCGTGGGGAATTGCCATCCCTGTTATCACCACCTGCCGGCTGTGCCTTTCATCCAGGCTACCTGAAGGTTACGGAACATTTTCGCAACGAACAGCCTGCTTTGGGACCAAGCGGTAGTAGTAGCAGACTGGCCTGCCACCATGCGTAAGAACATAAGAATGATATGACGCCCCGGAATTGCTTCAGCTTGCTAGAGCGGGTTGCGTGAAACCATGTGAACGCAACACGCTCTAAAGTCCCATGCGCCATTCAGCGCAGGATGATTTCCACGCGGCGATTCTGCGGTTCACGTACGTCATCGGCGGTCGGCACCAGTGGGTTTTGCTCACCGAAGCCGCGCGTCACGATTTCATTGCGTGGAACGCCACGGCGGACCAATTCGGCGGCAACAGCCTCAGCCCGACGGACCGACAGGGTCTGATTATGTTGCGGCGACCCGGACCGATCCGCATGTCCATTAACTTCAATGCGGGTCACCCCAGCGCTGCGGGCAGATGCCGCCTCACCAATAATCTGCCTGGTACGATCCGTCAGGTCAGCCCGATCCCAATCGAAGAAGACCAGAAAACTACGCGCGGCGGCCACAGGTGCGGGCGCGGCGGCAATAGCAGGCCTAGCATTGAAGGCATAACGCAGACCGACAAGGACGGAGTGGTTGTAATTGTCAACTTCTGCATCGGCGACATAGGTCACGCCACTGACCGTGTTGCGGTTGAAAGTATGGCCGGTTGTGCCGAGGAAGCGATACTCACCCGTCACTGACAGGCCGGGCACGGCGGCGATCGGCCATGACAGCCCGGCAATTACCTGGCCCGCAAAAGCACCGGGGGCACTACCGACACTATTGCCGGAACTGTTATAAGTGTTTTCGTAAGGCTTTCCGAGTCTGGTGTTATCGCGAAATCCAACATCATCATAGCGGTGCCAGATATAGCCTACCCCGATGCCCAAATAGGGCGAGAGGCCGCCTAGCGCGCCGCGCAGGTCAAAATCATAGAAAACATTGCCCATCCCACCGTAGCTGGAAGCGGTGCCAACCGGTTTCTGGCGGGATATGTCAAACAATGTGTGGCCATCGGTTTCATTGCGGCGATAACTGCCTTCAATTTCGGCACGCAGGCCATTACCAAAACCCCAGCCAAGGCTGATGACACCGGCATAACCGGTATCGAATTCATTACTTTCGCCCTGCAACTTGGTGAAGACAGGACGAAAAGTACCCGTGATGTCGGTTTTCTGGAGGTCATTCCCGCCAAGCCCCGCACCAAGGTAAAATCCGTTCACCGGTTGCGCCTGCCCCATCACCGGCAACGCAAAGATGGCAGCCGCGATCAGAAAGGATTTCTTGCTGTTCACTGTTTTCTCCAGATTGCAAACCCATGTTTTTTGCAAAACAGGCTATCCGCAAGGATTATCGAAGTTTTTAGGAGAACCCGCCTTTACAGTTAAAATAGCATCACAAACGAAGTCATAGCAAACATTCCAAAAACTATTGAATGGTCCGGCATGGGATTCAGCGCGCCGACGCCGAAGTGGTGGTTTTTTATATCCCGGGCACGCCGCCATCCGGCGCAGCGTTCCCATATTCGGCTTGACGCGTCTTGCGCTTACCTAAAGTTCAAACACTGCCACGGGCCGGCATTCTAACGGCTCATCATAATGCCAACCGTAACGACACGGCTACCAAGACCTAACGCCACCCATAAAACTAAAGCGCAAATATGGTGGAGCTGAGCGGGATCGAACCGCTGACCTCGTCATTGCGAACGACGCGCTCTCCCAACTGAGCTACAGCCCCGCACCACGGGCAGCGTCAGTGCCCCAGCTATGACGCGAAGTCAAGGCAGCCCCGCATTGGCACCACCCCCTTCCAAAGCCAGGCTCAAGCAAAAGCCTCATGGCCCGCGCGCAGCCATCAAGATGCGAAGTAGCCCTCAGCGCGCCGCGTCGGATTGCGCCGCACCTAAACTCAAAGCCCGATTCTTCGAATGATGATGCCGATACAAATTGAGAAATCCATGCTGCCTGGTTTTGACGTATTGCCCCTTAAGCGCGTCCAAGAGCAACAACACGCCGTAATCCACCGGGGTTTTGCCACGGCGAGCTCCAGACTCATTGTATAGATCGCGCTGGAAGGGAAAGTTGAATCTGGCATCCGCATTGATGTTCCGCGCTTCGAGCATGGCGTTGACAAGGCGTTCCACGACGAAAATCTTCATCTGGTAACGGTCTTTCACGTCGCGATGCTGGACAAAAGCCGTCAATCGCGCAGCCAAGGGGGTATCGCCCCGCTCACAAATCGCGAAGATCTGTTCGGAAAGCTCAAACCATTCTCGCCAAAAGCCATATCTCGCAACAAAGTAATTGGAAAAAATGGACCGCGTCTGGTCTGCCCAGAGATTTTTAAGATCCAGCCCAAGACCAATTGTCTCAGAGGCGTCCTGGCACGCCCCAAGCACGCCAGGCTGACGGAACTCTCCTTGCAAGAAGATATTCTGGTGTCTGGCGATTTCTGGGAATAATGGCGAAAACCCAACGACCTCCGTGCCACTCTGCGCCACCAGATCATGTACTTTCGCGCCCGGAAATCCGGTTTTTGCTCGGAATCTAGGAGAAAAAATTCCCAAATAATCGGAATCAGCAAAAGATTGGTTTTGCAGTATCGTGCGCATCGGCGATTGTTTTTTGTAAAATCGCGCCGTCCATGGTCTTGGGCCGTTTGCTCCACCTCTCCTCCTCTCCTGCCCCCTCAAAAGGCCTTGCGGCCCGCGCCCTTCTTGCAGATATAACGTGGCAGCGCCGGGGCCGCGCCAAATCGTACCGCCACTGGCCCTGGCAGGAGGTTTCATGCACGCGTTGTTCTGGCTGATTGATTCCGCGCTCAGCCTTTTTGTCTGGGCGCTCATTATCGGGGCCATTGTCTCGCTGCTGATCGCCTTCAATGTGCTGGATACGCGCAACCGCGCTGTCTGGGCGATTGCCGATTTCTTTCATCGCCTGACCGAACCGGCGCTCAGGCCCATCAGGCGCTTCATGCCCAATCTGGGCGGCATTGATGTCTCCCCGGTCGTGCTGATCCTGCTGCTGCAGGCCGCGCGCATTCTGCTGGCCGAAATTCAATATGGCCTGCTGGGCAGCAGTATCGTCCGATGACCGGCTTCTGGCGCGCGGAAGCCGCCGCGCTGCTGGTGCGCGTCAAGGTGCAGCCGAAATCCCGCCGCCCGGGG
This sequence comes from Alphaproteobacteria bacterium, assembly GCA_026400795.1. GTDB lineage: Bacteria > Pseudomonadota > Alphaproteobacteria > Acetobacterales > Acetobacteraceae > Neoroseomonas. Next base: position 1,602 of record JAPLOJ010000429.1, on the reverse strand, counting down.
CTTGAGGGGCTTAGGCCCAGCGCTAATGGCCCCCGCCTTCGGGTTTCGGTCACCGAAGCGCCGGAAGATGGCCGCGCCAATCGGGCGGTTTGCGCCGCGCTTGCCAAAGCGCTTGGCCTGCCGGCGTCCGCAGTGGAAATCGCCCAAGGGCCGGCGGCGCGCGACAAGACGATGCGTGTTTGGGGCGACCCCGCCCTGCTTATCCCGAAGCTTGAGGCATTGGCATGACCGCACATATTCTTGACGGCAAGGCGCTCGGCGCCAGGCTGCGGGCTGGCCTCGCCGCCCGCATCACGGGGCTTTCCTTCAAGCCGGGGCTGCGTGTGGTGCGTGTGGGTGAAGACCCGGCCAGCGGCGTTTACGTCCGCAACAAGGATCGTGCGGCGATTGAAGCCGGATTTGACAGCGCGACAGTGCATTTGCCTGAAGCCACCAGTGAAGCGACGCTTCTGGCCGAAATCGCCAGGCTGAATACGGATCCGACGGTGGATGGGATTCTGGTGCAACTCCCCCTGCCCGCCCATATCCGTGCCGAGGCCGCGATCGCTGCAGTGGATCCCTCCAAGGATGTGGACGGGTTTCATCCCCTCAATGCCGGGCGGCTTGCCGCCGGGCAGCCGGGCCTGGTGCCCTGCACGCCGCGCGGGGTAATGCATTTGCTGGCTGAATCCGGCGTGGCGCTGCAAGGCGCGCGGGCGCTGGTGCTGGGCCGATCTCAAATTGTTGGCCGACCCATGGCGCAATTGCTGTTGGGGGCGGATTGTACCGTCACCATCGCCCATTCCCGCACGCGCGACCTGCCGGCCGAATGCCGCCGGGCCGAAATCCTGATCGCGGCGGCCGGCCGGACGGAAATGGTCCGCGGCGATTGGATCAGCCCAGGTGCCGTGGTGATTGATGTCGGCATCAATCGCCTGGCGGATGGCAAACTGGTGGGCGATGTCGCCTTCCAGGAAGCCGTCGGCCATGCCGGCGCCATCACCCCGGTCCCGGGCGGCGTTGGCCCCATGACCATCGCCTGCCTTTTGGAAAATACGCTTGATGCAGCGCTGGCGCGCCGGGGCATGGCGGGCTGATGCGTATAAGCGCGACGACCGCCAAAATGAATGCTGGCCCATGGGCTTTCTCGACACCCTCTGGACCGCCAAGCCCCAGATTACCTCCCAAAACTCTACCCCTCGCGCCCCTTCCTGACGCCCGCTGCCACAAATGACGCCGCCGCCCAGCCCTGGTCAGCCGCAGCTTAGCGAAGCCATTGCCTTCCTACAGCAGGGCCAATTCGCTGCCGCCGAAGCGTTGTTGCTCGCGATCCTGAAGCGCCGCCCGCGCGACTTTGACGCGCTCCATCTGTCGGGTGTTGCGGCGGTGGAGGCAGGAAGCGGCGCGGATCGGCGCGGCGCTTGGTGCGCGTCCCGCGTACCTGTCTTCACCAGACATGCGCTGAAGTTTTCTTGGCCGCGTTCTAGGAGCCTGTCTGAGAATTCGCTAGTTTTTTCTCTGTATTTCTGATTCATTTGTTTTCATGAGCAAGACCTTCCGAGCGTGGGATGTGGACCAGGGGTGGCTACTTCCTGCTTCGCTGCATCAGTTTGTACCCCCCGG
>JAPLOJ010000019.1 GCA_026400795.1 Alphaproteobacteria bacterium | reverse complement strand
GGCCTGGCGCACGCCCATGGAAATGGCAGACCCAATCAGCGATTGCAGCAGCCCAATATCCGCCGTCAGGCGCGACATGACATCGCCGATGCGTGCGGATTCGAAATAGCTGGGCGAAAGCCCGGTGACATGGTCAAAAAAGCGCTGCCGCAAATCCGCAGCCACCCGTTCGCCCAGCTATTTCGAATCCGCACGCATCGGCGATGTCATGTCGCGCCTGACGGCGGATATTGGGCTGCTGCAATCGCTGATTGGGTCTGCCATTTCCATGGGCGTGCGCCAGGCCATCACGGGCGCTGGCGCCTTCCTGATGTTGGTGCTGACCAGTGCGAAACTCGCGGGGTTGATTGCGCTGATCCTCCCCATGGTTGTGCTGCCGCTGGTGTTTTTTGGCCGGCGCGAAAGGCGGCTTTCCAAGGCAGCGCAGGAAAGGATTGGCGATCTGGCGGCGCAGGCGGAAGAAACGCTGGGCGGCATTCGCGCCATCCAGGCTTTCACGCAGGAAGATCGCGCTCGGGCGCGCTTTGCTAAGGGATCGGAAGCCGCGGTGCGTGCGGCGCTCCGGCGCGTATTCTCCCGCAGCCTGCTGATCCTGGCGGTGATTTTGCTTGGCTTCGGCGCCATCACCTTCAGCCTTTGGGTGGGTGGGCGCGATGTGATTGAAGGGCGGATTTCGGGCGGCGAGTTATCCGCCTTTGTTTTCTATGCCGTGCTGATGGCCTCATCCGGCGCCACGGTCAGCGAATTATGGGGCGAGATCCAACGCGCGGCGGCGGCGGCGGATAGGCTTGGCGAAGTGCTGGCCATTGCGCCCGCCATTGCGGCGCCCGCGAACCCTTTGCCCTTGCCACCCGCGCAAGGCCGCGTGGTGTTTGAAGCGGTGACGCTGCGCTACCCGACGCGGCCGGATACTCCGGCGCTCAGTGATTTCAGCCTGGTGGTGGAACCGGGGGAGGCGATTGCGCTGGTTGGCCCCTCGGGCGCCGGCAAGACATCGGTGCTATCCCTGCTGCTGCGCTTTTATGACCCAAGCGCGGGGCGCATCCTGCTGGATGGGGCGGAGATTACGCAGCTTGACCCGCGCGCATTGCGGTCTCGCCTTGGGCTGGTGCCGCAGGAGCCAGTGATTTTCAGCGCCAGCATCGCCGAAAACATCCGGCTCGGCCGGCCTGATGCCACTGACGCGGAAGTGGCAGCGGCGGCCGAGGCAGCAGCCGCGGCGGAATTCATCGCCGCCCTGCCGCAGGGCTATGCGACTGAACTGGGCACCCGTGGTGTCACGCTTTCCGGCGGGCAGCGCCAACGCTTGGCGATTGCGCGCGCCATCCTGCGCGACCCGACCGTGCTGCTGCTGGATGAGGCGACCAGCGCTTTGGATGCGGAAAGCGAATTCGCGGTGCAACAAGCGCTGGCGCGGCTGTGCAAGGGGCGCACCAGCATCACGGTGGCGCATCGTCTGGCCACGGTGCGGCGTGCGGATCGGATTGTGGTGATGGATGCAGGCCGCATCATCGCGACCGGCACGCATGAGGCGTTGCTGGCCGAAGGCGGGCTTTATGCGCGGTTGGCGGCGTTGCAGTTTACAGATGGGGCGCGGACGCAATCGCTGTAGGTGAAGGGCGCCGCTTTATCGCGCGCCCCGTTCACATTGCGTCACCGCACAAGCCATGAAGCCTTCCCTGTTCGCCTTTTGAGTCAGACCCAGTGATTCATCCTGGCGCAGTAAGGCCTCTCGCTCCAGTTACTTTCTTTTCTTGCCGGAAGGTTTCGGCTGCCATTTGCCGGACTCCTTCTTGCCAGGTGCGGGAGGCTTCGCTGCTTTAAAGCCGGGCTTGGCTGGTGCGGTGCCACGCCGGGCGGGCTTGCCCTCTGCTGCGGTATTCTTGCCGATCCAGGGCCGCTTGCCGGGCGCCGATTGTTCCTGTGCGCGGGGCGGCATGGCTTCCGGCGCCTGCACCGCAGGCCCTACCCGCACCGGGGCGGACCTTATGGGATGCATGGGCCGAATGTTGATTTCGGCATTCTCGCCACTCGCATGGCGCGCCGCGGCGGCAAAACGCTCTGCGGCGTAGGATGCAACTTCAAACTGCGTTTCCTGACCCAGGATGCGAATGCGCCCGATTTCCTGGCGCGTCACATGGCCGCGGCGGCAGAGAAAAGGCAGCAACCACCGCGGATCGGCATCGCCATCACGCCCGACATCCATGCTGAACCAGACGCCCGATGCCCCGCGCGGCGCATCCGCATCGTAAGCATCCCGCCGTGCTTCGCGTCTTTCGGGGCGCTGTTCGGCAATTTCCTCGGGCGCGGGCAAGGGCGCGCGCAGCATTTTAATCAGCGCCGCCGCTAGTGCTTCCGGCGCAATCGGCTGATCCGTCAGCAGCCGGCGCGCAAGCGCCAGATCATCTTCTGATGCTTCTTCGGTCAAAACGCCGCGCGCCTGTTCCGCCAGGCGTTCCGCATCCCGCGCGAGCACGGCATCGGCTGAGGGCGCAGGCCCCCAGGCGGCGGTGACCTTGGCAGCGCCAATCAGCCTTTCGGCAAGGCGGCGGCGCGGATGCGGCACCAGCAAAACACTGGTGCCCTTGCGCCCGGCGCGGCCAGTGCGGCCGCTGCGATGCAACAGGGTTTCCGAATCTCGCGGCAATTCCGCGTGTATAACCAAATCCAATTCCGGCAAATCAATGCCGCGCGCCGCGACATCGGTTGCGACACAAACGCGCGACCGGCCATCGCGCAGCGCCTGCAGAGCGCGCAGCCTCTCGGCCTGAGTGAGCTCGCCAGAAAGCGCCACGGCAGGAAAGCCGCGTTCGGCCAGATTGCCATGTAGCCGGGCCACTGCCGCGCGTGTCGCGCAGAACACCATCGCCAGCGGCGGGTTTTCCAAGCGTATAAGGTTCACCACCGCGCGTTCAATTTCATGCGGCGCGACCAGCATGGCGCGATAGGTGATATCGCCATGCGCCTCTCCCCCACCGCCCACTTCAAGCCTGAGCGCATCGCGCTGATAGCTTTTCGCGAGTGCGGCAATGGCGCGCGGCACGGTGGCCGAAAACATCAATGTCCGACGTTCCGGCGGCAGGCGATCCAGGATCGCTGCCAATTCTTCCCGAAAGCCGAGGTCCAGCATCTCATCGGCTTCATCCAGTACAACAACGCGCAAGGAATCGGGCTTCAGATTGCCGCGTTCCAGATGATCACATAGCCGGCCAGGTGTGCCGACAATGATATGCGCGCCGGCGAGCAATTGGCGTTTTTCCGCAATGGGGTCCATGCCGCCAACGCCAGATGCGATGCGCCCGCCGGCGGGGGCGTACAGCCAGGTGAGCTCGGCCTTCACCTGCAAGGCCAATTCGCGCGTGGGCGCGACCACGATGGCGAGCGGCGCACCAGGCGGTGGCAGGCGTTCCGCGCCGCCCAGCAATTCAGGGGCGATGGACAAGCCGAAAGCAACCGTCTTGCCCGACCCGGTCTGGGCCGAGACAAGCAAATCCCGCCCAGCCGCGCCTTCGGCCAGGACAGCGTTTTGCACGGGGGTGGGGGCTGCATAGCCACGGGAGGCCAGCGCTGATTGCAGCGCGGCAGGAATACCAACAAACGACATGAGGAGATTGAATCCGAAAAAAGCGAGGCTTTCCTTGCGCCCCCGCGCCCCGCCGCGTCAAGCACCACGTGGTTTCGGGCATTGATCCCAGCGCATGGCTGGGTCACGCTGGGGCGCATTGAACAGGAGAAACACCATGCAAGAAACCATCCTATTCCCGGGCAAGGTCGAATGGTCCGGCGAAAATCCGGGTATTTCCTTGAAGGAGGACCCGAATGGCCCCTTCACCACGCTCGCCAGTTTTTTCCGCGTGGTGCTCTCACCCCATGGCGCCGGCCATGCGCTGGTGCTGATGCAATCACCGCATGATGCGAACCCGACAGAAGGGGCAGCGAATTGGTGCCTGACGGATAATGAGCCCCTCGCGCGCTGGCTGGTGGCCGAATATGTGGCCCATTTCGGCGCCTTTCGCGGCATCGCGGGGCTTGCTGGCCTGCGCTATCGCAAAATTGATGAGGTTCAAACGGCGGGCGATCCGCGCAGCCATTATAGCGAAAGCGTGCGCGCGGGTGATTTGGCCGTGTCATTGGCTTGGCAGGGCTTGGGCGAGCCCTTCTGTTTCGCGCTGGCCCCGCCGCAATCGGCGACCGGCAAGCATTACATGCCAAGCCTGTTCATCGGCTGCGAAAACGCTGCCGTGACCGTGAATGGCATCCGCCGCCCTGGCGCGCCCATTCCGCGCGAAGTGGCGGGCCATAAGATCAGCACGGCGATGCTCGCCTTCTGCGAGACCTGGCTGCGCGTGTAACCGCAGCTAAGCCGCGCGGTATTGCCGGAGCGATCCAGCATGCATGATCCGCCCCGCGAGTGGGCGGCCAATGATTCCGCAAGCCGCGCGGCTTCAATCAGCCGGTCAAGATCGATGCCGGTTTCGATGCCCATCTCATGGCAGAGAAATACCATATCTTCCGTGCAGATATTCCCCGCACCCCGCGCATCGCCATGACCGGCAAAGGGGCAACCGCCCAGCCCGGCCACTGAACTGTCAAATAGCGAAACGCCCATCTCCAGCGCTGCCAGCACATTGGCGGTGCCAAGACCGCGCGTGTCATGCAAATGCAGCCCCACTTCCACAGCCGGCAGCTTTTCGCGCAGCATCCCAACCAGGCGCCGCACCGCCTGCGGATTGGCCCAGCCCATGGTATCGGCGAAATAGAGCTTCTTCAGGTCAATGCCGCGTTCCGCACAGACGCGATGCGCCCAAAGCAATTCCTCGACCGGTCTTTCTGGCGGGATTTCGCCTTCATAATTGCAGCCAAAGGCGGTCATCACCAAGGCGCGCTCCACCGTGACACCGGCTTCGGCGTAAAGATCAAGCCAGCGCACCACACGTTCGCGCATTTCAGCCGCGGTGCAGTTATTGTTGCGCTTAGCGAAGGCATCGGATGTGTAAAGGCTGATCTTGCCCACCAGATCAACGCCCTTGGCAGCGCGCGCACGATGGAAACCCTGTTCATTCAGCCAGAGCGCTT
>JAPLOJ010000158.1 GCA_026400795.1 Alphaproteobacteria bacterium | reverse complement strand
TCCAGAATGCGCGGGTCATGCGTCACCATCAAAATCGGCACGCCGCGGGATTTCGCCAAATCGCGCAGCAGATGCGCAACTTCGGCGCCCGAGACCTTGTCCAAGGCTGCGGTTGGTTCATCGGCCAAAACAAGGCCGGGCTGCGCGGCCAAAGCGCGGGCAATGGCGACACGTTGGCGCTGGCCACCGGAAAGCTTGCCAGGCAGGCGGTCCGCATGTTCCGCCAAACCCACCGCCGCCAGCATTTCCCCGGCGCGGTCCAGGCGCTGACCTTCCGAAACGCGCGGCGCCACTTCCAAAGCCATGGCCACATTCTGCCGTGCCGTGAGCGCGCCCAGCAGATTATGGTTCTGAAAAATGAAGCCAATGCGCTGGCGGAGCGAAACCCGCGCCCTTTCGGACGCTCCGAATAATTCCTGCCCCAGCACTTCGCAGGACCCTTCCTGCATGGCGCGCAAAGCGCCAATCAGCGTCAGCAAAGTGGTTTTGCCCGAGCCCGATGGGCCGGTCAGCAACAGCACTTCCCCCACGCCCACCTGCAAGGCGACATCGCGCAGCACGGGGCGGCGCAATTCGCCTTCACCATAGGCGTAATTCAGCGCCTCAATCCGAATTGGTTCAGCCTGCATCAGGAAAACATATCTGCCGGATTGGCATCACGGAGCTTCCGCATGGCAAGCAATCCCGCCAGCGCGCACATGCCAAAAATCATCAGGAATACGGTGACTGTCCGATCCCATGTCATGCCAAGCGGCAGGAAGGTGGCGGCGCCAACAAAATCATACATCCAGATGGAGGCAAGAAACCCCGGCACAAACCCAAGCACCGCCAGGATCAGCGCTGATGCCATGACCACCCGCGCGAGATAGAAATTCGAATAGCCAATCGCCTTCAGCGTTGCGTATTCGCGCAAGTGATTGGCGATGTCGCTGAACAGGATCTGATAGACAATCACCATGCCGACAATCAGGCCCATGATGCTGCCGAAGCCGAAGATAAAGCCGATCGCGGTCGCGGTTTCCCAGTAATGACGTTCATGTGCCACTAATTCAGTCTGCGTCAGCACCAGCACATCACCAGGCAATAACGCCTTGAGCCTTTCCTTGGCGGCCTGAATATCGGCGCCCGGCACCAGGCGAATGGCAATCAGGTCAACATTCGAAGGATCTCGCCCGCGCACCACACGGCGGAAATTCACCTCACTCATCACCAGATTGCCATCGGCGCCGAAGGAAGGGCCGATTTCAACCGTACCCACAATGCGCATCATGCGATTGCCGATTTGCACCTCAAACGGACCGCCTTCAGCGATTTTCTTGGCGACATCGCCAAATTCCGGGCGGGAGCGCAGGTCAAAACCCGCCGCATCCACCTGCCGCAACGCATCGGATATCTTGTCCAGCCCCTCAAAGCGCATCGCGCCGGCTTCAACATCAAAGCCGATCAATTGAATGGCGCGCTTGGCGCCGGTTTCCGGATTGCGCCAGGAAGCCTGCGTCAAATAGACAGGCACGGCTTGTGCGACTTCCGGCAGGGCAAGGGATTGATGGGCACGGATGCGCGGCACATGTTCCGGCCGGAAGCTTGCCATGGTCAGCGGATTCATCAGAAAAAGTTCCGCCTGCATCGCGGCGTAAAGCCGGGTGGCGCTATCAAACAAGGCGGCACGAAAGCCAAGCTGCATGAAGACCAAAACGGCCGCGAACATCACCCCAGCAATCGCGGAAAACAATCGCGCGCGTTCAAAGAAAAGCTGCCGCGCCGCCAGCCGCGC
>JAPLOJ010000182.1 GCA_026400795.1 Alphaproteobacteria bacterium | reverse complement strand
ATCCTCTGAACACTTTTGGCGCCTTGAAATCCCGGCCGCGGCATCTCGGAATATTGAAGGCTATTTGGCGCAGGACTCTGCAGATCAACCGTATTTCGAAGAGGATGTACCTTTAGCTTTAGACTTCGAAGGTGAAAATGTTGTGGAGAGTGTGCCTGAACTTCAGCCCAGCACAAACTCATTGGGTTTAGCTGCGCCCAACATGGCCATAGATCTGGCGTGACGGTTCAGTCAGCGTCTTGGCGGCTTCGAACATGCCATCAAAGGTCGTCGGCACAGCGATATTCTTCGCCGCCAGCAATTCCTTGTTGTAGTAAAGGATGAAGTAATCCGCGAAGGCCGGTAGCGAATCCATCCGGCCATCGGATTGCGTTGCATATTCCACCATGCCGGCGCCGAAATCGGCGAAGTCGAAATCAGGCGCGGTGATGGAAGCATCCGCCATCAGCGTCTTGATATCCGTATTCCAGCGCGCCTTGCCAACCTGCCGCTTATTCACGTGCAGGCTCAATTCCGCCACATCAAAGGAAGGCCGGCCAGAGGCATATTCCACGATGATCTTCTGGCGATGCTGCTGTTCCGGCACCACTTCAATGCCGCAGCGAATGCCTGTCAGGTCTTCGAATTCTTTATTGTTGCGTTGCAGCAGCAAGCCGCGCGGTGATGTTTGCAAGGTGACTTCAATGCGTTCACCCGCGAAGCGCTTCCAATCGAAGCGGCTTTGCGCATTGGCTTGCCGCACAAAGGCGGGCGCGCCGAGCACGGCAGCAGTTGCGCCAAGCGCCTGGCGGCGCGTGATGTTATTGGCCATCTTCTGGACTCTCCCTATTGCGGGCGGCTTCGGTGCCGACCTTTCTGGGGTGATCCTTCCCGTAACCGCGCCCTACTGCAAGCGCTTAATTAAACCGCTTCTTGCCGCAGGGCCTCCAACACCGCCGGATCGGTGATGGGGCTGGTATCCCAGGGCGGTGGCGGCGGTGGGTCCAGCGTCTCAAATACGGTGGAGATTTCGATATTCCCGGCATCCGCTGGGCGAGGATAGGGCGTGGGGTCCGGCGCGCCCGGTGTTTTGGGCCGGCCAATGCCGATGAAGAAATCCTCCAGCCCCGCCGGGATCAGCAGCCAGAGGAATCGGAAGGGATGCGCGCCATCATTGATGAAGCCATGCCGGATATGGGGCGGCGCCACCATGAAGCTGCCGGTCGGGATGCGCCGCACCACGCCATCCAGCCGCCCAAGCGCCTCCCCGGCCACCACCCAAAAAATCTCGGTCTGGGCCGGGTGGGCGTGTTCGCGGATTTTGCCAAGCGGCGGCAATTCCTGAAGCCCCGCCGAAAACCCGGCGGGCATGCCCGCCATGCGGGGGGAGGTCAGTACCTCGATCCAGCCATTGGCAGGTTGCGGCTGCCAATGCTGCGCCCCGCCGCCCGGCGGGATAAGAACAAAACCACCGGATTCGGACATGGGTTCTTCTTTCAATGCAGGCGCGGGCGCTTCAGGAATTGCACCCGATCAGCCGAGTTGATCGTTACATCACGCCGCGCCTTGCCCCGGCTGACCTGCAGCCGGATATTCGTGCCCGCAGGCCCCATGGCCCAAATGGCGCGCCAAAAATCGGCCAATTCGCCCACCTCGGCACCGTCCACAGCAAGGATACGATCGCCATTGCGCATCCCCGCTGCCTCTGCCGGGCCATCGGGGGCGAGGGAGGCGACCGAAATCCCCTCCTCATCCTCGGTCGCGTAAAGGCCGAGCCAGGGGCGCGGCGGGCCAGATCGGCGGCCTTGATTGACCAGATCATCCAGAATGGGGATGAGCTGATGGACCGGAATCACCATGTTCAGATCAAGCCGGCGGCCTTCTTCGCCTTGCTGCAAAATCAGGGAACCAACGCCCACCAGCTTGCCATCGGGGCCGAAAAGCCCGGCGCCGCCCCAGGAAGGATGGGCGGGCGCGACAAATAGCGCTTCTTCCATCAGATATTCCCAATAGCCGGCGAAGGGTTGGCGCGCGACCAGCTTACCCGCCACAGCATGGGCGCGCCCACCCGCCGCCGACATGACGGTCGCGGCGCCGATTTTCAGGCTTTCGCTATCGCCAAGGGCCGCCGGTTTCAAAGGAATTTTGCCCAAAGCCTGCACCAGGGCAAAGCCGGTTTCCTGATCCACCGCCAGCGCATGGCCAGCGACGGCACGGCCTTCGGCGGTGGTGATCCAGATACTCTCGGCTTCGCTCACCAGATAGCCCACGGTCAGCACCAGGCCCTCGCCAATCAGCACGCCACTGCCTTCGCGTTCCGTGCCCAGCACGCGTGCGGTGAAGGCATCCGGCGGCACCTGGCTCCGCAAGCCGACGACGGCGCGATAGGCCTGATCCAGATCGAAGCCATGCTCCGTTGGGTCGGGCTGTAAATGCTCGGGGATGTCCCAGTCTTCTTCCGCCATGATGTCTCGGTTCAATGTATCGGCTTTTTATATCATAGGCTTTCCATCTGGTCAGGCTACAGGGTTTGGCAGCGGCGCCAAGGCCGGGCAGGATAGGGCCGCAATGTCCCAAAAGCCGGGACAAAGGGGGAAAGATGCGCTTGCGCTGGGTTTTGTCTGTTGCGGTCCTGCTGCTGGCGCCTTTGGCGCCGGCCGGCGCTTATCCCGAAAGGCCCATTCGCGTGATTGTGCCCTATGCGGCCGGCGGGGCCACGGATGTGGTGGCCCGCGTGCTGGCGGAGGCCATGGCGCCGATGCTGCCTCAGCCGCTGATAATCGAAAATCGCGGCGGGGCGGGCGGCATGGTGGGGGCCGAGGTCGTGGCGCGTGCGCCGGCGGATGGTCATACGGTGCTGTTCAACAATACCGGCCACGCGGCCTTGCGCGTGCTGGTGCCCAATCCGCCGATTGACCCCATCACCAGCTTGCAGGCGATTGCGGTGGTCGCTGAATCACCCATTGTCATGCTGGTTGCGAATAATGTGCCGGCCAATAATTTGCGCGAATTCACCGCACTCGCAAAGGCGCGGCCCGGGCAATTGGATTACGGCAGCTCCGGCGGCGGCGGCATTCTGCAAATGGCAGCGCTGCTTTATTTGAAAGCCACGGGGGCGCATTGCGATGATGTTTGATGCCGGGCTGACGGGGTTCCAAACCGCGCGCGGCAATCAGGCGCGTGCCTTTGCGGTGACGACGCCGCATCGCAACGCCGCCAACCCTGAGGTGCCCACCTGGCGCGAAGGCGGCGTGGATGCGGAAATGAGCGTTTGGCAGGCGGTTTTTGTCCCAACGGCGACGCCGCGCGACAGGCGCGAGATACTGAACGCCGCGATCAACCTCGCCCTTGGCCAGGAAGCGCTTCGCAAGCGCTTGGGCGATCTGGGCGCTGACCGGATCCTGACATTGAGTGTCGCCGAAAGCGAAGCCTATATGGCCGGCGAAGTAACGCGCTGGGAAGCGCTGCTGAAGCGCTGATCCATGCCGGAGCCTTTGCCAGAGGCCATTACCGCTGGGCTTGTCGCCATGGGGCTGCTCTCACCCGGCCAGCTTGTGCAGGGTGAGGCGCTGGCGGGCGGCGTTTCGTCTGACATTTGGCGCCTTACCTTGCCGGATAGGCGCGAGATTTGCGTCAAACGCGCCTTGCCCAAGCTGAAGGTAGCCGCGGATTGGCGCGCGCCAGTGGTGCGCAATATCTATGAAGCGCGCTGGCTGAGCGAGGCGGATCGCGCCCTACCAGGTGCCGTGCCGAAACTGCTCGGCCAGGATGAGGCGACAGGCGCGCTTGCCATGGCGTTCCTCTCGCCCGAGGATCATCCGGTTTGGAAGGTGCGGCTGCGTGATGGCCATGCGGATGTGGCGTTTGCGGCTGAAGTCGGGCGCCGCATCGCCGCCACCCATGCCCATGCTGCCGCGCAGCCTGACCTTGCGGCAGACTTCCCGACGGATGAGATTTTCCGCGCCATCCGCCTGGAACCCTATCTGCTGGCAACCGCGCGGGCGCATCCAGATTTGGCTGCGGTGTTGGAAGACATCGCGGCGGTGACAGCGCGCAGCAAGCGCACGCTGGTGCATGGGGATGTGAGCCCGAAGAATATCCTATGTGGCCCAGCGGGGCCGGTGTTTCTGGATGCGGAATGCGCC
>JAPLOJ010000416.1 GCA_026400795.1 Alphaproteobacteria bacterium | reverse complement strand
CAGTGAATGATTGTTTTTGGCAAGACCAAGGCAGGAATAGGTCACTCCAAATTCTGGCACCGCCGTCACCTCCCACTGCACTTGCCGGAAGGGACGCAGCGCAAAACGCACTGAATCAATCCCATCGAAGGAAGCTTGTGCTCTTCCTTGCGCAATGGCGCGATTGCGGTCTGGGTAATTATCCAGCAGCAGCACCCGTGCATTTGGGATTGTGCGTTGGATATAGGGAATGGCAGTTGTGCCGCGCACCTGCGCAAGCGTCACATCAGGATTATTCAGCGCTGCAATACTCGTGTGCCCGCGCCCTTGAATGGCGACAATCCCGTAATTCTCCGAATGCACGGGCACGGTATAGTCAATCACCTTGGCCCTTTCGCTCGTGCGGCTCATCGCGCCCATGACGAAATCTATCCGCCCGGATGCTACCATGGGGATCCGTTCTGGTGAACCCACAGCCTGCAGCGTCAGGCGTACGCCAAGCTTTCGTGCGATAGCGGCCGCCACCTCGGGCTCAAAGCCGTCAATCTCATTGCGTTCGTTGAATAGTGCGCGTGGTGGCAGTGTTGGGTTGACACCAACGCGGAGTTCTCCGGCGCGCAGCACATCCTCAAGCGGGCGGGCAGAAGCGGTATTGGGCGTAAGCAGCGCGGCTGCGGCGGCTGCAGCGGCGGCACCGCCCGCAAAAAGGGCCCGGCGATCAGTCATGTGCTCTTTCTCCCGTCCTGGCGCTGCGCCATCAATGGCGCAGGATGCGCGAAGTGAATTCCTTCAGGCGTGGGCTGCGCGGATGATCGAATACCTCCGCCGGTGGACCTGTTTCGATTATTGATCCTTGATCCAGGAAGACCACGCGGCTCGCCACTTCCCGGATGAAGGCCATCTCGTGGCTCACGATCAGCATGGTCATGCCATCGCGTTGCAGCGCGCGGATGGTATCCAGCACCTCCCCGACCAGTTCGGGGTCAAGCGCGGCCGTTATCTCATCCAGCAAAAGAATATATGGCTTCAGCGCCAAAGCACGCGCAATAGCCACGCGCTGCTGCTGGCCGCCGGAAAGCTCGTCGGGATAGGAATTCACCTTCTCGGCCAGACCAACACGGGCGAGTAGCGCGCGCGCTTCATCCTCCACCACATTCTTGGCGCGTTTTTTAACAAGAGTGGGCGCGATGGCGACATTGCGCAGCGCTGTCATGTTCTGGAACAGGTTGTATTGCTGAAAGACGATGGCGAAGCGATCCCGCGCCCCCCGAAGGCTTGCGCGGCTTGTGTAATCCACCAGCCTGGCATCCAGCGTTACTGTACCGGCGCGTGGCTTTAGCAGCCCAACCAGCGTGCGCAGAATGGTGGATTTGCCGGAACCCGATGGGCCAATCAGCCCAATGACCTCTCCGCGTTCCACATCAAGCGACACATCGCGCAGCACGTCGGCCTTGCCGCCATAGGAAACTGTCAGCCCTTGAATGGACAGGAATGCCAAACCCATGCGCCCCGGTTCTTGTTAGGTAACCATATTCGAAGCTTTTCGCGCATCGCGTCAAGCTGATGCCATAGTTGCACGGCGCCCGCGCTGACCTATTATCACCCGCATGAGCCTGCGCATCACCAATGTCGCGCGTCCCGCGCCTGTCACCATCACGGTAGCAGGCGTTCCCATCGTGGCGCATCCGGGGGAAAGCCTGGCCACCGCGCTGATCGCCGCCGGCCATTGGCGCTTCGGGGAGGGGGAGGACCCCACGCGCCCACGCACTGCCTTCTGCATGATGGGGGTATGCCAGCAATGCCTGCTGCGCGTTGATGGGCGGCTTGTGCAGGCTTGCCTCACGCCCGTAGTGGCCGGGCAGCAGGTCACAGCCGCATGATCTTTGATGTCGCAGTATTGGGTGGCGGCCCGGCCGGCATGGCGGCGGCGACCGAAGCCGCGCGCGGGGGTGCGCGCGTTGTGCTGCTGGAGGAATCTCCCGCACCAGGCGGGCAGGTCTATCGTGCGCCGCCTGCGAGCTTTGAGATGAAGCCGGATCGTGACCGGCAAGAAGGCGATGCGCTGCGTGCCGCGCTGGCCGCCAGCGGCGCCGATATCCGCACCGGCTGCCGAGTTTGGGGCTTGGGTGGTGGGCCGCTGGTGCCTGAAGGGGAGCCCGATGCACCCTTCAGCCTTTCGGCGCTGAGCGCGGATGGTGCGCCCTTCACGGTGCAGGCGCGCGCGCTGATTCTCTGCTGCGGCACGCATGAACGGATTATTCCCTTTCCGGGTTGGACGCTGCCGGGCGTGATCGGCCTTGCCGCGGCAACCATATTATTGAAGGCGCAGGGCATGCTGCCGGGCCAGCGCGTGGTGGTCGCGGGCGCTGGGCCATTGCTTTATGCGGTGGCGGCGAAAATTTTGGCAGGGGGCGGTTCTGTCGCCGCGGTGGTTGACGCGGCAACGTCAGGTGAATGGCTGCGCGCGCTGCCCGCACTCACCGCGCGGCCCGATCTGCTGGCGCAGGGCGCGGTCTGGCGCGCCAGGCTGCTCGCGGCGCGCGTGCCGGTGCTGGCGGGCGCGCAGGTGACGGCGGCTGAGGGCGACAAAGTTCTTTCGTCTGTACGCATAGGTGATCGCGTCTTCCAAGCAGATGCGCTTTGCATCGGTCATGGTTTGGTGCCGGCCACCGAAGCAAGCCGCACCTATCGCGCGCGGCACGCGCATCGGCCGGAAGATGGCGGCTGGGTGCCCGTGTTGGATGCTGCGCAACGCACCAGTGTGCCGTTGCTGTATGCGGCTGGCGATGGCGCCGGCGTGCGCGGCGCAGCGGCAGCGCCGGCGGCAGGCCGGCTTGCTGCACGCACGGCGCTTCATGATCTTGGCTTCAAGGTGAAGCATCCTGTCCAACAGGCAGCAGCCCTAGCACGTGCACGCCGCACAGGTGCAGCCATGGCGCGCATGATGGCGCTGCGCCCGGCCATGGTCGCTGCCATTCCTGCAGAGACAATCATCTGCCGCTGCGAAGGCGTGACGCGCAGCGAGATCGAAAAAGCCGCCGCAGCAGGTGCCAACACGATCAACCAACTGAAGCACTTCACGCGTTGCGGCATGGGGCCGTGCCAGGGGCGCATGTGCGGAGAGGCCGCAGGCGCACTGCTTGCCGCCGCGCGCGGCGTGGGCGTGGGCGTTGCGGAATTGGGCTTTGCCACTGGCCGTATTCCACTGCGGCCTGTGCCGATGGCGTCTATCCTCGGCGATTTCGATTACGCCGATATTCCTGTACCAGCGCCGGCGCCGATATGAAGACGCGCTTTGATGTTGCTGTCATTGGCGCGGGGGTCATGGGCTGCGCCACTGCCCTGTTCCTGGCGCGCGGCGGCATGCGCGTCGTGCTGCTCGATCGCGGTGAGATTTGCCGCGAGGCATCGGGTGTGAATGCCGGCACGCTCACGATGCAAATGACTCGCGCAGCACTGATCCCTTACGCGCTCCACGCACATGATATGTGGATGAACATGCCCGCTTGGTGCGCTGGTGGGGATGTGCTGGCGACAGCCTGCCCGGGATTGTCAGTCGCCTTCACGGATGCCGAGGCCGCGATGCTTGAAGAACGTGCGCGCATCCGCCGCGCAGCGGGCGCGCCCATTGAATTGATTGATGGTCGCGCTGCCCAGGCAATAGAACCTGGGCTTGCCGATGGTGTGAAGCTGGCTGGGCATTGCCCGATTGATGGCTTTGCCTCTGCCTACCTGACCGGGCGCGCCTTTCGCGCGGCGCTGCAAGAAGCCGGCGTGACCTTGATGGAAGCAACGCCAGTGCGCGGGATTGATGGCAGGTTTGTGCTGGATACATCTGCGGGCGCGGTTGCGGCGCAGCTGTTTGGCTTCAGGATATGGCGGCCTGGCTTGGCGTGACGCTGCCGATCAAGGTGCTGATCAATCAGCTGGTGGTGACGGAACGCATACCGCCGGTGATGCGCACAGTGCTTGGTGTTGCCTCCGGCCTTTTGAGCCTCAAGCAATATGCCAATGGCACAGTGCTGATTGGTGGCGGATGGCAGGGCATTGGGGATCGCGCGCGCGGCGGTGTCGCGGTGCGGTCAGAAAATTTCCTCGGCAATGTGCGGCTGGCGGCGCATGCGGTGCCGGCCTTGCGCCAAGCGCGCGTCGTGCGGTCCTGGCTTGGGCTGGAAGCGGAAACGGCCGATGCGCTGCCGGCCATTGGCCCCATCCCCGGCATTGACGATGCCTGGATCATCGGCAGCGTGCATTCCGGCTATACTAGTGGCCCCTATATGGGCCGCATCCTGGCGCAAGCGATCCTGGGCGAAGCGCCGGAACTGCCGCTTTTCCCCATAGACCGGCTTCTTCACCAACGGAGCAATTCCGCATGAGCGATATGCGCTTTCACGGCATCTACCCATCCACCGTGCTGCCGATGCGCGCGGATTTTGCGCCGGATTGGGATGGCTACGCTGCCCATACCGCGCATTGCGTGATGCGCCCCGGCATTCGTGGTGTCTTGATCAATGGCCATGCGGGGGAGAATTACGTCATTACGCGCGCCGAGAAGCGCCGCGCGGTGGAAGTAACGCGCGCAACCTTGGATGCAACGCGGCTGATCGTGGCTGGCGTGAATGCGGAATCATCCCTGGAAGCGGCAGAGGAAGCGCGGGAAGCATGTGCCGCGGGTGCCGATGCCATCATGGTTTTTCTGCCTAATGCCTTCGCACTTGCGCATACAACCGCCATGGCCGTGCTGCATCACCGCACCATCGCAGATGCCGTGCCGGGTGTGCCACTATTTCTGTTCCAGGCGCATCACGCCGCCGGGCGGATGGGCTTCACGCCGGAAACCATGGCTGAGCTGCTGAAGATTGAAACAGTGGTTGGCATCAAGGAAGGCGGGTGGGAAGTGGATAGCTATGACGCGCTGCGCCGCCAGGTAAAGCACCTACGCCCCGATGTCGCGGTCTGTGCGAGTGGTGATGAACATCTGCTTGCCTGCATGGTGCATGGCAGTGATGGCAGCCTGGTTTCTCTGGCGGACCTGATGCCCGATGAAATCGTGGCACTGGATGCGGCGGTGCGCGCAAATGACTTGCCGGCGGCGCGCGCGCTGCACGAAAAATTGGAACCCTTGGCCGAGGCGATCTATGGCGCGCCACCGGGCGGGCGCGCAACTGCGCGGCTGAAATGGTGCCTGCGAGAGATGGGGATCATTGCCGATACCACGGTCCGGCCACCGCAACCGCCCGTGGATGCGGCGGATGCGGCCGCGCTGACCGCGGCACTCAAGGCGTCGGGATTATAAAAGCCCGTCGCGTAGTCAGGCGGCGTTCTGCCGCCCGCGCGAGCGACGCCAAGGCCCAAGACACACAGAAGTAAAGGATAAGCGCCGTGCCATAGGTGATGATAGCGCTGAAACCGCGTTGTGTCAGCATTTTCGCGGCAAAGGTGATTTCAATGAAGCCAATCTGCGATACCAGCGAAGTTTCCTTCACCATGCTGAGTACATGCACAATGGAAGGCGGCAGGATCACACGCCAGGATTGCGGCAGCACCACGCGGCGCAGTGCTGTCAGCGCTGGCAGGTTCATGGTCAGCGCTGCTTCCCATTGCTGCGGGCGCACGCTGTCATAGCCGGCGCGCACATTCTCGGCGGCCAGCGCACTCATGCGGATGGCAACTGCGGTGATGGCAACCGCCCAAAGTGGCGCTTCCAGCCGCAGCGCCTGGCCAAGGAAGAAGACCAACAGCAGCAAGACAAGAAAGGGGATGCGACGGAAGGTTTCCACCCAAAGGATGGCCGCTGTGCGGATGAGTGCAAAGGGCATCACCTGCGGCAGGCGCAGCGTGGCGAGCAGAAAGCCCAGCGCATAGCCAAGCGCGCAGCCGATGACGGAAGCGATCAGCGTATTCAGCAGCGCCTGCCCAAGGAAAAGCATATTCCACCAGGTGAAAAAACGCGGCGCCTCATTCGCTAAAATCTGCCAGGCGGACATGGTTCAAAAGACCCGGGCTTTGACACGGAACAACCACCGGCCAACCAGCCAAAGCAGTACTGAGGCGATGATGGTCAGAACGATATAAAGGCCCGCCGTGATCGAAAAAATCTCGACTGAGCGGAAGGAAATGGCATTGGCGTTCAACGCGCGGCCAGTCAGTTCCTCCACGCCAAAGATCGCTGCCATGGAGGTGCCCAGCGTCATGATGATGTATTGATTGGAAAGAGACGGGTAGAGCGTGCGCACCACATGCGGCGCAATCACATACCAAACGGTCTGCGGCCGCGAAAAGCCAAGCGTTTCCGCCGCATCCAATTCAGCCTGCGGCACTGAGGCGAAGCCCGCGCGCTCGATCTCCGTCAGATAGGCGCCGGCATTCAATGTCATACCGATCAGCACGGCCGTGATTGGCGAGAGGATGATGCCGAATTCGGGTAGCGCGAAGAACAGGAAGAATATCTGCACAAGCTGTGGCGTATAGGTGAAGAAGCGCACATAACTCAGCACCGGCACGCGCAGCCAAAGCGGGCCCTGCGTCAGCACCGCAGCGCCGACAAGACCGATCAGCAGCCCGCCCGCAAAGGCAAGGGCCGCGATCCAAAGCGCCATGCCGGCGCCAAGCAGGAAATCGGGCAGGTAATGCAGAACCTGCCCGTATTGTAGTGTCATATTAGAACATCGGGTTGAAGGGGATGCGCGTTGTCATCGGCACGCCGAACCACTTCTCCCAGGTCTGGTTGACGAAGTTGGTGCGATGCAATTCGAACAGCACCACATTCAGCACATCGCGGAGGGCTGTATTGCCCTTTTGCACGCCGATACCAACCCAGAAGCTGGCCAGCACCTCATCCAGGATTTTCCACTGCACACCCTGGAAATTACGCATGGGGATAACGACCGACTCCGCAACATCCACCATGGCATCTGCGCGCCCCTGCGCCAGCGCGCGGAAGCAATCGGGGTAATTATCGAGCAGCGTGA
This sequence comes from Alphaproteobacteria bacterium, assembly GCA_026400795.1. GTDB lineage: Bacteria > Pseudomonadota > Alphaproteobacteria > Acetobacterales > Acetobacteraceae > Neoroseomonas. Next base: position 1,489 of record JAPLOJ010000416.1, on the reverse strand, counting down.
CCTGCGCCTGCGCCGCATTTGCCTGCAACCAAGGCACGCCCACCGTGCCACGCACCTGCACCATGCGCACCTGGCGGTTATTGAGGTCCGCTGGCTTTTCGATGGGCACCGCGGTGCCGGAGGATTTGGTCAGCACCACCATGGATTGCGTATGCAGCGGCTGGGTATAGTCAATCACCAGCGCGCGTTCGATCGTGCGGGTGATGGCGCCGAGCACGATGTCAATGCGGTCCGATTGCAGGAAGGGAATACGATCCGGGCTGCCGACCTGGACAATTTCAAGTTCCACATTCATCCGCCGCGCGATTTCGCGCGCGATATCGGCATCAAACCCGTCAATCTGGTTGCGTTCATTGAAGGTGCCGAAGGGCGGCAGGGTGGGGTTGATGCCCGCACGCAGACGGCGGGAAGAAAGGACCTGATCGAGCGGCCTTGCCTGTGCCGGCAAAGCTGCACCAGCGGCCATCGCGGCGGCGAGCGCGAAAAGGGAGCGGCGATCTGTCGTGGTCATTTCAGTCTCCTGCTTGGTTCGATTGGTCGCGATCCTACTCACCTTGCAGGAGAGGCCGCAAGATAGAGCCTTCGTAAATTGTTTAGCCTCATGATGACCGCCGCTGGGAACGATCAATCACGAAGCCGCAATTTGTACTAACCATCGGTTTGGCGGAGTCCTAGAGTTTCTGGCTGAGGTCAGTCCAGTAAGGGTGGTATCGGGCGACACCAACACACCGCCCGGGATTCTCCATATCCATAGGTTGGCTTTAGCGATCGCCATCCTGGCCTGCCACTCAACCGGAAGGCGCCTGTGCGGCAAGGGCGTTGCTGGTGGTCAGTACTTCCCATTCGCTCGGCTCAGTGCGACCGAGGGAAACGTGCCGGGTATCGGTGCTCAACACGATCCAGCGGGTCTCAGTTTCTATGTGCATCGTCACTCTCCGTCTTGCGTGACGGACGCTTCGCGCTGTGGTTCGCGCGAGCCAAGGCAATAAAGCGCCAGGGATCGCGATGATCCCTGGCTGATGCGCTGATAATCCAAGCTTTGGCGAGTGGAACAGCGTATTCCGTCGTTTTAGCCGCTGGAGCCAAAAGGGTGTTTGGCTTCGCATTTTCGAAGCAATGGCAGACGGTCCGGATTTTGAATACCTGATCGTGGACAGCACCATCATTCGCGCCCATCAACACGCTTCCGGCGCGAAAAAGGGGGGGCTGAAGATCAGGCCCTGGGCCGTTCGCGCGGCGGGTTGAGCACGAAAATCCATATGGCTGTGCGCGGTTTGGGCTGCCCGGTGCGATTTGTCCTCACTGGGGGCCAGCGTGGGGATTGCCCTCAGGCTCATGGGCTCATTGAGGGGCTTCCCGCCGATGTTTTTATCGTCGATGCCGCCTACGATGCTGATCCACTACGCGAAGCTATTGCGGAAAAAGACGCCATCGCCGTTATTCCGAACAACCCATCCCGCGCGACGAAGCATCATTTTGACAGGCATCT
>JAPLOJ010000235.1 GCA_026400795.1 Alphaproteobacteria bacterium | reverse complement strand
CGCACTGAAGGCGGCTTAATTTGGCGTCCGGCCTGCCCGAGCGTTCAGCCCAGGCAGGCAAGTCCTAACCTTCGCAGCGGGGCAGTGCGACGCGCTTGCCCAACGCCAGCGCATCCAGCGTCATTTGCAGCGGCGTCAGATCGGCCTCGCTCTGGCCGCTCTGCACCAATTCGGCGAAGCGGGCATAGAGCATCGGGTATTCCTCCCGCGCTTCCTGCAGCGTCACCTTGCCATCAATTACCAGCGTGCCACCGCTATCGAGCAATGCCACTTCATGGCCGCAGCGTGTTGTGATGTGCAGCTCTCGTTGATCGGGGCCGACATGACCCCAATTGGCGTGCAGTTCCAGCGGGCCGGCGCCATCAAGGGTGCCGAAGCGGATCATGGCAGCAAGCGGCGCGGCGTGGTTGGCGGCAATCTGTAGTTCCGCGCTCTGCACGAAAGGCGGTGGCGTGAACAATCGGCTGATTACCGACAGCGCATTGATCGCCATGTCGAAAACGCCGAGCCCATCAACCTGCCAAATCCAATCCTGGTCGGGGTGGTAGACGCGAAAATCCTCATGCCAATCCACGCGCAGCCGGGCCAAACGCTTATCCGCGAGAAACATTCGCGCAGCCTCTACCGCGCGGTTGCATTGTGAATGCCAGGACGCATAGAGAACGCGCCCGCAGCGCGCTGCCAATTCTACCAGCGCCTCCGCCTCGCCCATTGTGGCGGCTGGTGGCTTTTCCAAAAGGACATGCTTGCCCGAGAGCAGCGCATCGCGCGCTATGGCGAAGCGCGCCGCTGGTGGCGTGCAGATCGCGACCGCATCCAGTGCGCAAGCCGCGAACATTGCCTGATGGTCCGTGTAGATGGGCAAACCGGCAATGGTTTCCCCGCCGCCAAGGTCCGCGAGCCCTGCCAAGGTAAAACCGGCATTGGCCGCAATCGCCGGCAAATGCCGCTTACGCGCGATTTGCCCCAAGCCCACAATGCCGATGCTGATCGCCATGGCCGCCCCCTTCATCACGCGCCCGTCAATAGCGCGCGCTTTGGCGGAGCTTATCGGAATTCAGGGAGCCGCCCAGGGGCACGCGCCAGCTTTTGCTTGACATGATCCAGCGACCGCGAATGACATGCGCGTGATGCATCAGGACAAGGACCGCCTTTGAAGCTGCCGCGCACCATGCTGCGCAACCGGCGGCTATGGGTATTCGCCGCTTGCATTGGCGCCATGTTGCTGGCGCCCTCCGCGCTTGATCGGCTTTTCCCGCCGAACCTCTCGCGCCTGCATGCCGTGGGCGTGGAGGTACAGGATCGCGAAGGGCGCATTCTTTCTGTCTTGCCCGCGCCGGGCGGCTTTTGGCGGTTGGCGACCAAGCCCGAAGATGTCTCCCCCATTCTGCTCGATCTGCTGATCGCGGCGGAGGATCGGCGCTTCTACCAACACCCCGGCGTTGATCCCCTGGCTCTTGGCCGCGCGGCGGGGCAATGGCTGCGCGCGGGGCGTGTGGTTTCTGGCGGTTCGACCCTCACCATGCAGGCGGCGCGGCTTTTGGAACCGCGCCCGCGCGGGCTGCGCGCGAAGGCGATTGAAATCTTCCGTGCCTTTCAATTGGAAGCGCGCTTCAGCAAGCGTGACATCCTGGGCATCTGGCTGACGTTGGCGCCGCAGGGCGGTAATATTGAAGGGATGCGCGCCGGCGCACTGGCCTGGTTTGGCCGCCCCGCGCAGCGGCTCGATGCGGCGGAAGCGGCACTGCTGATTGCGTTGGCGCGCCGCCCGGCGGCGCTCAGCCCTGATCGACACGCCGAAGCAGCGCGCGCCGCGCGGGATGATGTGCTGCGCCGGCGGGCTGCGGCCTTGCTGTCCCCCGAAGATCAGGCTTTGGCGCTGGCGGCGCCCCTGCCCAATACGCGGCTGCCCATGCCGCGCCTGGCGCCGCATCTGGCGCGGGAATTGGCGCGCCAGGGCTATTCACCCATCCGCAGCAGCCTGGATGCCGGGCTGCAACGCACCAGCGAAAGACTGGCGCTTGAAGCACTGGCGCGCATGCCGGAAAGGGCAAGCGTTGCGCTGATCATCGCTGACCTCCGCACGCGCGAAACCCGCGCCTTGGTGGGTGGGGCCTTTGGGGCCGAGAACCGCGCCGGCGCTTTGGATTTGACGCGCGCGACCCGTTCGCCCGGTTCCGCGCTCAAGCCCTTTCTCTATGCCATGGCCTTTGAACAGGGGCTGGTACGCCCCGATACGCTGCTTTCCGATCTGCCGCGCCGCTTTGGCGCCTATGCGCCGGAGAATTTCGATCGCGGTTTTACGGGCCGCATCACGGCGGCAGAGGCTTTGCGGCTTTCGCTCAACCTGCCGGCGGTCGCTTTGCTGGATGGGGTGGGGCCAGCGCGTTTTGCGGCATCACTCCGCTCCGCCGGGGCGGCGCCGGTGCTACCGCGCGGGGTAGACGCGTCCCTGCCTTTAGCGCTTGGGGGCGCGGGGACGACGCTCCGCGATATGGTTGGGCTTTATGCGCTTCTGGGTGATGGCGGGCGGGCGGGCGCACTGCGCTTCACGCCCGGGCAAGGCGCCGGCGCGCCGGTGTTGGAAGCGCGCGCGGCGGCGGCGGTGGCGGGGGTATTGGTGCAGGATTTCCCGGACGGCGGGCCGCGCGGCGTGGCGTGGAAGACCGGCACTTCCTGGGGGGGGCGGGATGCCTGGGCCTTTGGCTTTGATGGCCGGCATGTGGCCGGGGTTTGGGTCGGGCGGCCCGATGGCACGCCAATCCCGGGGCTCACGGGGCGGGACGCTGCCTTGCCGGTGCTCGCCAGGCTTTTCGCCCTGCTGCCGGAAGCGCCGCTGGAACGCGCGACCATCCGCGCCGATGCGGCGCCGGCCGCGTTGGGGACCGACCCGCTGAGGCTGCTTTTCCCCCCGCCCGGCGCAGTTTTGGCCGAAGGCGCGGGGCTGGTGGTGCTGCGCGTTGCCGGCGGGCGGCGGCCACTGACGTTCCTGGTGGATGGCGCCCCCATCGCCCGGGATGCGGCACGGCGCGAATTGGGCTGGGTCCCGCCCGGCCCCGGCTTTTACCGCATTGCGATCATGGATGCTGAAGGCGCGCTGGTGGCAGCCGATGTGCGGGTTGCGCCCCCCGGCGCCCCGCGTGCGGAGGGCGCCGTTTTGCGGCTGACAGCCGCCGAGTAATTCGGGGGCTTACGCATAAGGGTGTGTCGCCCGACCATGCGGCCAGAAAGACGGAGCAGAGCGTGGCGCAGTTCAAAGGCACT